>JAGTVG010000141.1 GCA_018224645.1 Cyclobacteriaceae bacterium | reverse complement strand
CAGTGGAGCAAAGCGGTCAGGCAGGCCTGCCTACCCCAGGTAGGAAAAATTTATGAATTTTTCGGGTTGATAGCATTCCCGCACGAAAGTAGCTTTCGCGGCGGGGTGCTGCAGGGCAGGAGGGTCCGCAACTTTCGTGCGAGGTACCGTTGCCGGGAAATCAGCTTCGCAGGGAAATTGGTAAACCATTGTCCTTTCAGACCGGGTCGACATTGAAATGGATCCTGCCGGATTTAAAGTCCCGGACGTTCAATATTTGTATCGAAATATCATACAGCAGGCTTTTTACATACTGCAGATTCACCTTATCCCTTTCCAGCTTGATCAGGATGTGAAATAGATATTCATTCCGGATCTTCGATATCAGGGGCTCCTCAGGACCCAGTATCCTGCCCTCTCCCAGGCCAGGCCGTATTTCATTCGTATATACCTGGGCGATCTTTCTGGCAGTTTCCCTGTCCTTATGCCTGATGATTATATCGATGATCCTTGTGAAGGGGGGATAGCCGTAGTTTTTACGTTCCTGGAGTTCAACAGCGGCCATCTTTTCATAATCATTCTGCCTTACCCATTCAAAAAGTTCGTGGTCAGGATTGGACGTCTGTATCAGCACCATTCCCTTTTCATCCCTTCTGCCGGCACGTCCGCTTACCTGGACGATCATCTGAAATGCTTTTTCGGCAGATCTGAAATCGGGGAAATACATCATCCGGTCGGCATCCATAATACCCACCAGGGTAACCAGCCCGAAATCCAGACCTTTGGTGATCATCTGGGTCCCTATTAAAATATCGGTTTCGCCTGAATCAAAGGCATGAAGGATCTTCTGGTAACTGTAACGGCTTCTTGTTGTATCGAGGTCCATTCTTTTCAGCCTGGCCTCGGGCAGATATATTTTAAGATCATCCTCTATTTTCTCCGTTCCGAATCCCACTGTCCTGATCTTTGTGGAACCGCAAGCCGGGCAAGCCGCCGGTATATGGTTCTTGAACCCGCAGTAGTGACATCTGAGATCATCACTGTACATATGATAGGTCAATGAAACAGAACACTGCCGGCACTGGGGTATCCACCCACAATCGTCACAGATCACGAAGGGTGAGTATCCCCTCCGGTTTTGAAACAAAATGGATTGTTTGCCCCTTTTGCAGGTTTTTTCAAGCTCCTGCAATAGCTCCGTTGAAAAATTGCTTTTTAATGTTTTATTTTTTCTCTCCAGCCGGATATTTACCAGCCTGATCTCAGGAAGGACTGCCGGCCCGTACCGTTTTTTCAGCTGTACATAACCGTATTTTGAATTCTTCGCCAGGTAATACGATTCAAGGGATGGTGTGGCGGAACCGAGTAATGTTTTTGAACCGTGCAGGAAGGAAAGGTATAAGGCTGTATCCCTGGCATGATAACGGGGTGCAGGCTCCGTCTGCTTGAAGGAATTTTCCTGTTCCTCATCGATAATGATCAGCCCCAGCCTGTCAAATGGCAAAAATACTGCTGATCTGACTCCCAGAACCAACTGAAACCTGCCGGTCCGGACCCCATGCCATACTTCTACCCGTTCATTATCAGAGTATTTGGAATGGTATACACCCATGATGGTTCCGAAAACCCCGATCAGCCGTTCCACGATCTGGGTTGTCAATGCTATTTCGGGCAAAAGATAAAGAACCTGTTTGCCTTGTTCGAGATATTCCTGGATCAGGGTAAGGTATATTTCCGTCTTTCCGCTTCCGGTGATTCCATGCAGCAATACGGTTTCCTTCCGGCCGAGTAAACCGGACAGATGTTTTCTGGCAATTTCCTGTTCCTCACTCAGGACGATCCGGTGATGGTCCCCTTCCGGCAGGGTAAACCTTGGCGTGGTTATTTCGAATTCTTCCAGGATGCCATTTTTCTTCAGCGTCTCATAGGAAGATCTGGAAAGATCATTTTTCAGCAGGATCGATTTACTGACACCCTTCCGGTTGATTCCGGGATCATCATAAATGGGAACCAGTTTCAGATAAGTGAGAAGAATGTCCACCTGTTTCGGATGTTTTTCAAGTGTTTCGAACAACCCCTCCAGGGCATTTTCCTCTTCCAGGAAACCATTGACGATCCTTACCATTTTCTCTTTCTTCGGCTGGTATTTTTCCCTGATTTCTTCAAAAAGTATAACCACCTCTTTATGCAGGAGTGATTTCAATACATGATATATATTTTTAATATCAAGAATTTTGGCTGCCTGCGGATAGGTCAGTGATTTATCGAACTCAAGTGACTTGATCAGTTCCCATTCCGTGTCAGAGAAAGTCAGCCCCGTCCGGTCAGGATTGAATTCCGGGTGAAGCTGGATCTTTGATTCACTGGATAATTTCAGACCGGTGGGCAGGGCGGCATTCATCACCTCCCCCGGTGTACACATATAATATTCCGCAAGCCATTCAAACAGTTTTTTCTGCGGGGGTGAAATGACAGGATCCTGGTCGATCGAATCGAGCAGGTAACGGGCTTTGTAATGTTCCGGGGTCTTTTCATGAATATTCCAGATAATCCCCGTGAGTATTTTTCTTCCGAACTGAACAATCACCCGGAAGCCAAATTCCAGCTGCCCGGTCAGGTGATCAGGGACCTGATAGGTAAAATACCTGGGAACAGGTACAGGAAGCAACACATCCACAAAAACGGTTTTATGATCTCCAGACATTGGAAAAGGTGATGCCACCTATCTATTGAATCAATTTTAATGCATCCCCGGCAGAATTCACAGGCAATTTACAAGCTTTATCATAGCAGACAAAGATCGTATTCTTTTCAGTTATTTTTTTATCTCTCAACAATGGAAGCCGGGATGCCGATGCAGTGCCGCAGAATACCTTGTTCGGTATATAATGTTTTGCCATCTGATTCTGCAGTTGCAGCGGATCCTTTCCAACGATGGCAATTTCAGCAAACGGATTTGAAAACATCAGATAAAGTTTTCCCCAGTTCGTCAGGTATTCAGGTTCATTAAAAAGCAGATTCATCATCCTCCGGATCATTTTTTCTGCCATGCCGGTGTAGGTTTCTTCGCCGAACAATTCTCCGGCCAGGAAAAGGTTGATCGCCATTTCAGAATTGGAGGAAGGGATCACATTGTCAAAAATCTCCTTCTTCCTAGCAATCAGTTTTCCTGATCTTTCACTGCTGAAATAAAAAAGATTTTCCTTTTCATCATAGAAATTTCCGGTGGTGTACCCGATCATATCCCTTGCCCAGAAGAGCCATTCTTCATCAAAAGTTGCCTGGTAAAGGGTGATCAGGCCATGGATCACAAAAGCATAATCCTCAAGATAACCCGGTATGGGATAATGAACCCCCAGGGGAGTCCTGTATAAAATGCCATCCTGGTAATGGTTCGCCTTAAGGTAGCGGGCATTCTGTAAGGCCAGCTCCAGAAATTCCTTTTCGCCAAAGGCTAACGAGGCATCTATGAGTCCCTTCATCATCATGCCATTCCATCCGGCCAGCACCTTGTTGTCCAGCCCCGGTCTGATCCTTTTTTCCCGCTCCCTTAAAAGCAAACTTTTTATCTCACGGAGCTTATCCGATGGTTTAACCGGGCTGTCAATAAACCGGTTCTCCAGGAAACCTTCATCCTGGTTCCTGGTCAGGATATTCCTTCCTGATTCCCAGTTGCCCTCCTCAGTCACGCCGAAATAGGCTGACCAGATATCCTTTTCGTTTCCGGTGATCTTTTCGAATTCACCGGTAGTCCAGGTATAATATTTACCTTCTTCTCCTTCCGAATCGGCATCAAGGGCAGAATAGAAAGCGCCTTCCGGACTCATCAATTCCCGTTTGATGAAACTGCCGGTGTCATATACCGCTTCCTTGAAGACCGGTTTTCCGGAGGTAAGCCAGGCTTCACTGTAAAGACTCATCAGCTGGCCGTTATCGTATAACATCTTTTCAAAATGCGGTGCAAACCATTCAGCATCAACGGAATATCTCGAAAAACCGCCGCCTGCCTGGTCATAGATCCCACCATGGACCATCTTTTCCAGGGTAAAGATCACATGATCATGAAGTTGTGCGTCCTTTTTAAAATGGGAATACCTCAGCAGATAGGTCCAGAGCGTAGGCATTGGAAATTTAGGGGCCTTCCGCAGGCCGCCATACGTCAGGTCGAACCGTTCACGAAGATTTTCTACAGCCGGGGTAAGTTTTTCCATCAAAAAATCATCTTCCACCGGGGCAAGGTCAAACTTCAAAACATCACTTTTGGATATATGCTGAGCCAGTCTGTCGGCACTCTCTTCCAGTTCCTGTCTTTTCGATTTAAACGTGCCGGCTACATTCTTCAATAACTGGAGCCATGACTGGGGCTGGAAATAGGTTCCCCCATAGAAAGGTTTCTGATCCGGGGTGAGAAAAACATTCAACGGCCAGCCGCCATGAACGCCCATCGCCTGTACCGCATCCATATAGATCTGATCCACATCCGGCCGTTCTTCCCGGTCGACTTTTATGCAGGTAAAGTTTTCATTCATGTACCTGGCTATGTCTTCATTTTCAAAGGATTCCCTTTCCATGACATGACACCAGTGACATGACGAATATCCAATGGAAACGAGAATGGGCTGGTCTTTTTCCCTGGCACGTTCCAGTGCCTCATCTCCCCAGGGATACCAGTCGACTGGATTGCGGGCATGCTGGAGGAGGTACGGGCTGGTTTCCCCGATCAATCTGTTCGAATTTCCGGATTCCTTCATAATAACTGATTTTCCAGTTGCAATAATTCATCATGTATATCCACCCGGGGTTCAAATGATTTAATTTTCCTGATCGTTTCCCTGATAAATTTCTGATGGGCTTTGGATTCAGGATAAAACGGTTTATGTCCAAGCGCTTTTTTTATCTCTGTCCAATGATGGACGAATGCCGTGGCTTCCGGATCAAAAAAGGTATCCATAAATTTACCCCAGATATAATCTACTGCGGTTTCGTTCGGGTGGATCATGTCCTGTTTGTAGAACCGGTAATCTCTCAGGTCATCCATCATGATCTCAAAGGAGGGAAAATAAACCACCTTTGAATAGACGGAAGACAATCTTCCTGCCGTATACCTGAGAACCGCCTTGCTCAGGCTGTTTTCTTCGAGGGTACTCCTGATGTGTCTTACCGGGCTTACGGTAAGGATGATCCTGGCTTTATCGTTTACCTGCGCCAGGTTTTTATAAAAAGAGTCAAAGGAGGCAATGATCTCTTCCGGCACCAGCATACGGCGGCTGAATTCACTGCCCGGAAGTTTATGAGAGTTTGCAACGATTTTCTGGTAATTCTGATGTTCAAACACGATCGAAGTTCCCAGGGAAATAATGACCCAGTCCGCCTTCGCTAACTTTTCCCGGGTATGTTTTGCCGCTTCCTCATGTAAACGGTAAAATGCATCTTTCGAGCCGGCAGAAATATCCGAATGAAAATCGAAATGACGGAATATGCCCTGAAGTTCAAAAAGCCCTTTCTCATCAAGGGCCTGGTCCGAGATTGATTCCACAAGCAGCTTAAAGATCGAATACGGATTGTATATGACACCGAAGGGATTGAGGAGAACCTTGAACTTAAAGGTTTTTAAGAGATTGCCGATATTGCCGGCAAAACAGGACCCGATAAGATAAAACTCATCTCCTGGCCTGATTTTATCCTTTGAGGCAGACGGGATTAATTCTGTCCTGAACATCATCGTATTCTAATATACTTCAATTAAAATAAAAAAAGCGTTCCGGTATATAGAAACGCTTTAATAACTTATGGGGTTCAGTGTCTATTCGGCCACGACTTTAAAGGGGACCTGTTTTTTTACTTCCTTATGCAAATCAATGGTAACTGAATAATCCCCCACAGATTTTACATCGGAATTAAAGGATATTTTTTTCCTGTCGATTTCGATTCCTATATCCCTGAGTGCATCAGAGATCTGCAAGGTAGTGATGGCCCCGAAAATTTTACCGCTTTCACCCACTTTGGCACCGACTTCAAGTTCAAGGTCACCAATTTTTTCTGCCAGTTCAAGGGCATCATTTTTAACTTTTTCAGCCTTATGTGAAGCCTGTCTTACGTTTTCCTCAATCATTTTCCTGTTTGAAGGATTCGCCAGGATTGCCAGACCCTCGGGGATCAAATAATTTCTTCCATAACCCGGTTTTACCTTGACGACATCATTTTTATAACCAAGGTTCTGAATGTCCTGTTTTAATATCACTTCCATATTACCCTGATTTTTATTTTAATGAATCTGTTACGTAGGGCAGAAGGGCTAAATGCCTGGCCCTTTTAACCGCGAGGGCTACCTTCTTCTGATATTTAACACTGGTGCCTGTAATCCGGCGGGGAAGGATCTTTCCCTGTTCATTGACAAATTTCAGAAGGAAATTGGCATCCTTGTAATCGATGTACTTGATACCATTTTTTTTGAAACGACAATACTTCTTCTTGTTTTCGTTCCTGTTGAGGGGTTCATTTTGTAACGTCATGCTGCCTGCTCCTCCTTAGCTTCTGGTTTTTTATTGAATTCTCCTTTCCGGCGTCGTTCATTGTAGGCCACTGCATGTTTGTCCAGGGCGGTGGTGAGAAAACGTAATACCTTTTCATCACGCCGGTACTCCAGTTCCAATGCTGCAATGGTGTTAGTTGTTGCTTTAAATTCAAACAAATTGTAAAAACCGGTGGATTTATGCTGTATCGGATACGCAAGTTTCCGCAGTCCCCAGTTTTCTTCATGGATGATTTCCACTTTATTATTAAGCAGAACCTGTTTGAATTTTTCAACAGCATCCTTCATCTGAGCATCAGACAAAACGGGAGTTAAAATGAATACTGTTTCGTAATTATTAATTTCCATGATTTAAACTTAGCTAAAATTCGGAGGGCAAAGGTACACACTTATATCTTTTTACCAAAGCAATCCTTTATTAATAAAATTCAGTGCAAATTTCCTATTTAACAATGAAGGGTTTATCTCCCATCATGTAATCTTCCGTGAAGATCTGCAGTTCATACGTACCCGGCTGCCATTGGCTTCCCTTATCATAATCAAAAATGAGTTTCTGACGGGTATTGTCAAAAAGGATCTGTTGTATGGCGGGATAAAATTCTTCCTTAGCATTGAACATGAAGGTTCCAGACCCACTGGCCACATCGAACAATACATTTTCATCGGGGCCAACCACCCTGATCATGATATCCTTTCCTTCGATCGGGGCAAGTTCATTTTCTTCGATATTGAATTCCACCCTGATCTTGTCAATGAACCTGGCTTTGAATTCATCTTCCTCACGCACTTTCCCACGGCTGTTGATCGCAAAAATGGTGATGTTCTCAGCTTTCAGGTGACCCGCAACCTGAATTTTTTCCTCGAGTACTATTCTTGATTGGACTTCCTGGCTCAGGGTGGCCGAAAGTTCATTTTTTTCCGTTTTCAAATCTATGTTCTCCTCGACCAGTTCGGTATTCAGGAATTTTAACTGGGCGATCTCTTCGTCCTTCATAACCAGCAATTCCTGAAATCCTTCCACCTTATTCCTGAGGCGTGCCAGCTGGGTATCCGAATATTTCCTGTTCTGAATCAGGTTTTCCTTTTCTTCTTCCAGTTGTTTAACGGCTTCCTCCAGGTCATTCACATTGCCGCCGAGAGAAAGGATCTCATCTTTTCTTTCCGTGAGTTCATGCTCCAGAATGGTTATTTCATCCCTGGCCTGCTCGATTTCGGCATTATATTCCTTGTCGGCTCTGAATTTAAAAAATAAGGTGACGGCCTGAAGAATTAAAAGTACTGCAATTACAGCGATTATAATTCCCCACCAGTATTTTCTATTTTTCGGCCTGGATTGTTCTGTATTTTCTGTCATCTCTTGGATTGGTCAAAAAATTATAAACAAAAATAGCAGAAAATTCACGATATAATAACATTATGTTGAGAAAATGCAAATTACAATGGGAAGATAAATATGACAGTTAAGTGAAGACATCCCCTGAACGGGAGGTTCTCCTCAAAAGATTTTCCGGATTTAAACTTTCTACGGGCAAATCAATATAAAATCGGGGCTGTCCGGTTATCGTGGAGATCCCTGGTCGCGCCCGAAACCCGCCCCCAGTCCGGCAGGCATTTCCCGGAACTCCGGAGGTGTTCTATTTTTGTTGACTGAGGATCAGGGATGGATGTTGAAATTCAGCGGTATTCAATCATCTTTTAACAGCCTCAGTATGACAGCACATAATAACCCTGGGGGGCATTTTTATCCCGGATCATAACGCCCATTTTTAAAAGATCCAGGTAAAGGTATTCATGGTGGTCTTCAGTGATCCTCTTCCACGCCTGGGTCATGCCCGCCGACCAGTAAATATCGTCAATTACAATCACGGATCTTTCTGTTAGCCGGGGCATCAGCATTGCCAGATACCGAAGGGTAGCTTCAGCCGTATGATGGGCATCCAGAAATGCAAAATCCACAGGATCCGCCTTTTCCAGGTATTCCGGGAGGGTATACCCGATATCGCCTGCAACCAGTTGTATCCCGTCTTTTGAAAATGCTTTAAAATGGGTAAGTGCCAATCCGGCCAGATCAGGGTTCCCTTCAAAGGTGGCCAGATGTTTCACATGCATGCCTTTCGACAGGTACAGCGTGTTCAATCCGATGGATGTTCCAAGTTCAATGAGATTTTCGGATTGAAAATAATTAATCAATGACAACAATAACCTGGAATATTTTGGCTTCGAGATGCCTGAATGGACAATGTTGTTTAATGTGCGGTTTTTTTATTCAAATTGAGCCGTGATCCGGCCCCGTAATTTTTCCCGCTGATTACCCGGTGATCGCGTTTGTACCTGTTGCGCAGGTTTTCAATATCCGGATCAACGGGGATATTTTTTATTTTCCTGATCGTATTGGAATACAAATTGAATAAGTAAGGGCTGTGGAGTGAATGATCATCGATTTCCAGCAACCAGTGTTTAAAAAAATGAAAAACCGAATGGGCAATGTTCAACAGGCTAATTCATTAAAAAAGGAGCGATCATGATGAATTCCGGTATGGTCACCCTGAATTTCTTACCATCAACGATCCTTTCCATGAGATACGTGCCATACATTTTTCCGAATCCGGATTTAAGCTGGCAACCGGATACATATTTATGGGATTCGCCGGGTTCAAGAACGGGCATCTGCCCGACTACCCCTTCTCCTTCCACTTCTCTTTTTGTATATCCGGCATCATGGATATGCCAGTGCCGCCGTAAAAGCTGGATGGTATATTCAGACCGGTTTTCAATGATGATTTTATAAGTGAAAGCATAGTTCAGGTCTTCCGGAGAAGAGTATCCCGGCTGATATTCGGTAGTTACACTCACTCTGATACCTTCCGTAACCTTTGTGACCATTACTTTCTGAAATTAACTTATGCTTACAAACTTTAAAAATACTAGATTAGAATTAATTTTATCTGAATTTAATTCTATTTTTTATGGATGTCAGGATAGAGACCAGCTGGAAGGTCAGGTTGAAGGATGAGTTTATCAAGGATTATTTTATAAATCTTACTGAATTTGTCCGCGACGAATATAAAAAATTCAGGGTCTATCCTCCCGGCAGGGAAATTTTCAGGGCTTTCGAATATTGCCCGTTCGAATCCGTGAAAGTAGTGATCATCGGCCAGGATCCCTATCACGGACCCGGACAGGCCAACGGATTATGCTTTTCTGTCAGGAACGGGATCTCTTTCCCCCCATCCCTGATGAATATCTTAACCGAAATAAAACAGGACCTGGGCGTTGAAATGCCGGGCAACGGGGATCTTGAACATTGGGCAAAACAGGGAGTACTGCTGTTAAATGCCACCCTGACGGTCAGGGCCAATTCTCCGGGTTCCCATCAGAACAAAGGCTGGGAGATATTTACAGATGCAGTCATCAGAAAACTTTCGGCGGAAAAACAATACCTGGTCTTCCTTCTTTGGGGATCCTATGCACAGAAAAAAGGTGAAATGATCGATCCCGCAAAGCATCTCATATTGAAATCGCCACATCCTTCACCGCTATCTGCCAGCCGGGGTTTTTTCGGATGTTGTCATTTCAGCAAGACCAATGCCTATCTGAGATCAAAGGGGATGAAGGAGATCAACTGGTAATGGTTCACCTGATCAGGGAAAACATTCTGGACCAGCGGATCTTATTGATAAAAGATTCTGTATTATCCACGGATAACCAGATGAAAAGGGCTTTTCCAACGATATGGTCCGCAGGCACGAAACCCCAGAAACGTGAGTCTTCCGAATTATGGCGGTTGTCACCCATCATGAAGTAATAATTCTGTTTGAATGTATAACTCGTTACCGGGGTTCCGTCGATGAACAGTTGCCCATCCTGAAGCCGCACATCGTCCAGATGTTCATAATTAAGGATGACATCACCGAATTTGACAAGGTTTTCGTTATTGATTGAGATGGTCTCTCCCTCAGCCGGCACGTTCAGTGGTCCAAAAAAATCCTCATTCCATGGGAATTCCGAAGCATCAGGATAAATACGCGGATTGACCTGGTCTTCAGGCATGGACATCATAATCACATCCTCCACAAAGGATAAATTTTCAAGCGTTTCAGCGGTTTCCGGGGTTGTCATTACAGCATAACCGCCCTGTACCCGCTGGAATTCGGATATTTTATTATTCTTAAATACACGGTCATTGATGAATTCATCTGTCACCACAAAATATCTGAACTGCATATAGGGCGGATTTTCAATGATGGTTCCATTCACATAGACCTGTGCATCCCTGACCTCTATTATGTCTCCCGGGATCCCGATGCATCTTTTTATATAATTGGTTTTCAGATCCACGGGATGTTCAAACTCCGGGGGATAATTAAACACCACCACATCATTTCTTTTCACCCGGGTGAATCCGGGCAGCCGGAACTGCGGCAACTGGATCCAGTCGACATAACTCGGGATATCGGTGCCCCAGATGGTCTGATGGGTCAGCGGTATCTGAAGCGGGGTTTTCGGGGTACGTGCCCCATAATGGACCTTACTGACAAAAAGAAAATCGCCAACCAGCAATGAACGTTCCATGGAGGGTGTAGGAATGGTAAATGCCTCCAGAAAAAGCCACCTGATGATGGTTGCTGCAATGACTGCGAACAGGATAGCATCCACCCATTCCCGAACGGGGGACTTTTTTATCCCGGGACGTTTATCAGTATTCTTTTTTTCGGCAATTTTCAGTTTCATTATTTTCCACTTATGTTATGCAAGTCGCAAAAATAACCGATTGAAACCAATCGAATGCTAAAATCCAAGAAAATCATCCATGGTCAACATACCTGAATGATTCCCGATCCATTCGGCAACGAGCACGGCTCCCAGGGCAAATCCTTTCCTGCTGAAAGCTTCATGCCTGATCTCAATCTGATCGACACCGGATTTATATCTGACCACATGGGTGCCGGGTACTTTCCCTTCCCTGTAACTTTCAATCCCAAGCACATCCGGATATTCACTTTTGCCTTTTTCCCATTTTTTTATTCTGCGGGAATGGTCAATAATCCCTTCCGCCAGGGTAATAGCCGTACCGCTGGGTGCATCTTTCTTTTCCGTATGATGGATTTCCTCCAGGGAGGCTCCATACTGACCGTAGTCAGTAATCAATTCAGCCAGAAAATTATTCAGTCTGAAAAAAAGATTCACCCCGATGCTGAAGTTGGATGCATAAAAAAAAGTCCCTTGCTTTTCCCTGCACAACGTTTCGATCATGGATCTTTTATCCAGCCAACCGGTTGTGCCTGAAATTATTTTTATTCCGCGGTCAATGCATGTTTTTATATTCTCAAAGGCAGCTTCGGGCTGGCTGAATTCTATCGCAGCATCGATGGAGGACACTTCCAGCTGGTTGAGCAAATCCTGGTTATGTACATCAATTTTTTCAATGATCCGGTGTCCGCGCTCCAGGGCGATTTCTTCAATGGTTTTACCCATTTTCCCGTAACCTATCAATAAAATGTCCATAAAGATTTCATTAATTAAAAGAGATGATAAATTTCATGCCGTACTGCATTGATGCGGTATAACTATCCGGTATCAGTCCGGGTTGTATCCTGAATGAAATATCTTCGGAAATATCAAAATCCATCAGATGCGCATCAACATGAGCATCCACGATCTGAAGGAAATAAACCCCTGCCAGCAGGATCATGAGAAGGTCCCTGTTCCGGCGGTAAAAATCAATCCCGTTCTGGAGGTTATCTTCCGCAACATTGATCGCGAGCGGATCCGTCCAGAGTTCTTCCGGAAGTGATGTTTTTTCAAGATAGGCGTTCCTGAACTGTTCGTATTTTTTATGGTTATAGTCGATAAAAAAGCCCATCGTTGCGGCTCCGCCATAGAGGATGGGCAGTTTCCAGTATCTTTTGTTATAGATCTGACCCAGACCCGGCAGTATGGCGGCATACATGGCTGCCTTGTTTGCCCTGTTTTCCCCGGATGAATCAGTCATCATTGTATCCACCGCATATTTCAGATCGGCTGAATCTATGACAGGCTGAACCAGCACAGCGGTATCGCCTTCAATGATTCGCTGGGCCTGACTCTCCGGAATACATATAAATATGAAAATGGAAATAATAATCAGGGATCTGCAGGGCATTACAATCGTATGTCAAGAATTTCGATGATCCGGTTCAGATCTTCATGGGAAAGGAATGGAATTCTGATTTCCCCCTTTTCGGAACCTTTTGAGGAGATTTCAATTTTTGTGCCAAAAAAGGAGGATAAAGCTTCACGGAGTTTGGTAAGTTCCGGGTCTAAGGTGTGTTTCAATTCGGCGGATCCCTGATTTCCATGAAAATCAGCATATTTCCGGGCAAGGGCTTCCACTTTTCTCACGGATAATTCATCTTTTACAATTTTATGGAAGAGAGCCAGTTGAAGGTCAACGTTCTCAATATTTACGAGTGCGCGTGCGTGTCCCATGCTAATTTTATCTTCACGGATGCCGGACTGGATATCAGGCGGAAGCCTTAGCAGCCTGAGATAATTATTGACTGTGGTTCTTTTTTTCCCTACCCGGTCACCCAGTTCTTCCTGTTTCAGATTACATTCGCTGATCAGCCGCTGATAACTTAAGGCGATCTCGATGGCATTCAGATTTTCACGCTGGATATTTTCAATGAGTGCCATTTCCAGCATCTGCTGGTCATTGGCTTCCCGTATATAGGCTGGAATCGTCGTAAGTCCAGCGATTTTCGAAGCCATCAACCTCCTTTCGCCTGAAATAAGCTGGTATTCGTTTCCCCCGGTTTTACGGATGGTGACAGGCTGAATGATCCCCTGTGTTTTTATCGATTCTGCCAGTTCTTCAATGGCTTCCCGGTCAAAATCCGACCTGGGCTGAAAAGGATTGGACTTAATTGCGGAAATATCAATATCGTTAATGGAAGTGCCCTTTACTCTATCCGAAATGAGATTCGATGAGGATTCGTAGGCAGAATCTTCCAATAAAGCGCGGAGACCCCGACCTAATACACGTTTTTTGGAAGGTTTTTTCTTTTCCATCATCCTGGTTGTTAGGAAACTCCATTTTTACTCAATATCTCCCTGGCGAGGTTCAGATAACTGATCGCCCCCTTGCTTACGGCATCATAGTATAATGCGGGTTTTCCATAACCCGGGGCTTCGCTGAGCCTGATATTTCGCGGGATGATCGTATCGAAAACCATCTGCTTAAAATGGGTCGATACTTCTTCCACCACCTGGTTTGAAAGATTCAGTCTTACATCGTACATCGTCAGTAAAATACCCTCAATTTCCAGGTTTTTGTTTAAACGGTTCTGTATAATTTTAATGGTATTCAGCAGTTTGCCCAGTCCTTCCAGTGCGAAATATTCGCACTGTACTGGTATCAGGACAGAATTGGCGGCAACCAGTGAATTGATGGTGATCAGACCAAGTGAGGGAGAACAATCAATGATGATAAATTCATAATCATCCTTGATACTCCGCAGCGCATTTTTCATTTTCTCTTCCCGGTTATCGACATTGACCATCTCCACTTCGGCTCCTACCAGATCAATATGTGAGGGAAGCACATAAAGATAATCAACCGAAGTTTTAACAATTGCATCCTTCGCATCTGTTTCGCCCAGCATACATTCATAAATACTCAGTTCCACTTCCTTTGGATTGATGCCCAGTCCGGACGTTGAATTGGCCTGGGGATCAGCGTCTACCACCAGGGTTTTATGTTCAAGTGCAGCAAGACTGGCTGAAAGATTGATGGCCGTCGTAGTTTTGCCAACTCCCCCCTTTTGGTTTGCAATAGATATTACCTTACCCATGAATTGACAGTAAATTACCTTTAAAAAATGAAATTATTAAATCTATTCTTCCTTGCATACAAATATAGAGGTTTCAATAACAAATTAATGAGAATTATTCCTGCTCCACTCATACTAACGCTAAACCATTTAGCAAATAAAGATAATGAGTCCCCGGGGAAATAATAATTTATAACCGTATTATCTTTTTTTCTTCTTTTTGGCTTCTTCGCCTGACCGCATCGCTTCCTCAAGTTTTGTCTGAAAGCGGGATTTTTTCCTGGTAGTACTTTTCTGCCTGTTTTCGTCAAGTATCTTTTTGATCTTGTCCTCGTCAACGAACATCCTGATGAGGGCCTGCTGACCGAATGTAACAATGTTCGATACAAAATAATAAAAACTGAGCGCTGCCGGAAAACTATTCAGCACGAACATGAAAATTACCGGCATGAAATACTGCATCGATTTCATGGGCCCCTGCACCGTAGTCACCTGATTGTTCGACCAGGTATAAAGGATGGTAGAGGCGGTCATGAGCAGGGTAAACATGCTGACATGGCTCCCATAGGCAGGGATGGTGAAGGGAAGGTTCAGAACGGAATCATAGGTTGAAAGGTCATCCGCCCAGAGGAATGATTCCTGGCGCAATTCAATGGAATTGGGGAAAAAATAGAACATGGAGAAGAGGATCGGCATCTGCAGCAGGATCGGTATACATCCGCTCAGGGGATTGACGCCCACCTGCTGGTATAACTTCATCTGTTCAGATTGCACCTTCTGCATATCCCCTCCATATTGTTCCTTTATGGCATCCAGTTCCGGTTTTAGCACCTTGGTCTTAGCCATAGACATGTAGGATTTATAGGTAAGGGGGAACAGCAATATTTTGATGAATACGACCAGCAGAATGATGATGATCCCGTAATTCGATATAAATCTTTCCAGGAACTGAAAGGTGGGGATGATGAGGAATTTATTCACCCAGTTTACCGGAGGCCAT
>JAGTVG010000140.1 GCA_018224645.1 Cyclobacteriaceae bacterium | reverse complement strand
CAACGATCACCCTGTTGAAACTCAGACCCCGGATGACGGGTTTGGAAATTCCCACACCCATGTTGATGCTGTTGATCCCCGGTAATTTCTGCAGTGAATTCATGAGGGTTCCACCCGGATTTTTTTGTAAAAAGTCTGAGGTAACTGTTTCCACGACGAGTGATTTTTCAACAGGACCTGTCTTGAAGGGATCGCTTTCTATCACCACTTCCCTCAATTCAAGAGAAGAGGGCTGCATCCTGAAAACCAGGCCACTGATGTCCTGATCCAGGTTGATGAATTTAAAAATACTTTCATACCCGATGTATTTTATGTGAACATGGTATCTTGCGGACTTTAAATTCAGGAATTGAAAATTGCCTTCAACATCGGAAACTGTACCTGTAACAAGTTCGTGAATAAAGATTTCAGCACCCGGCAGGGGCTGCCCGTTTTCCAGATCGATCACTTTACCTGAAATATCATATCGTTTACCCTGTCCCCATGCCGCAGACTGAAAAACAAGGATCAGTAGGAGCGAAGCCAGTAAAGCCGATTTAATTATCACTTTGAGGGAGAATTTTATGCAACATTGATGCAAAAATAAATCAATTTTTTTAATTTTGTATTTGCATTACAATCGAATATTCGCCAACAGGAGAAAAATTCTGACAATGTCAGCACAGAAAAAGACGGATGATTTTTTAAAAGAATACGACCTGCGGTCAACCGGTTGCAGGAGGGATGTCCTGAGCCTGTTTATTTCAGAACCTTATGCGCTTTCACAGGCTTTTTTTGAAGAAAACCTGCATCATCAATATGACCGTGTAACGATCTACCGCACCTTAAAATCGTTTCTTGATGCCGGATTTATCCATAAAGTCCTGGATGATACCGGGGGAAGTAAATATGCCCTCTGTTCGGAAGATTGTACCCGGGAACATCACCGGGATGGACATGTTCATTTTAAATGCAAACAATGCGGGAAAACCATCTGTATGGAAAAAATCAGTATACCAGCCTTTCATTTCCCAGGATCATACCAAGCCGAGGAAATCAATGTACTTGTAACCGGAATCTGTGATCAATGCGGATACGAATCAGGAAAATAATTTATTCCAAATCCCTTCTTTGAGCGGCTGAATCTCATAACCGGCTTCCCTTACCTTTTTTATAATTTCTGCCTCCGTGATTTGGTCCGACTTCACTTCAAGGACTTTTCTTTTATCCTGAATATCTACCTGCCATTCGGCCGGTTTCAGCTGGTCCAGGTAGGGAGTGACGGATTTTATGCATCCGTTACAATTGATGTTCGTTCTGAATTTGTATGATTTCATTTTACTTCAGTTTTTTGCTTTTCAATCTTAAACTATTGGTGACCACAGATACGGAGCTGAATGCCATGGCTGCCCCTGCAATCATCGGGTTCAGTAAAAATCCGTTCAGCGGATACAATATGCCGGCAGCGATTGGAATGGCCAGCACATTGTAGGCAAAAGCCCAGAAGAGGTTCTGGTGGATCGTTTTAACGGTTGCCTTGGAGAGAAGGATGGCATCCCGGATATGCTGAATATCGGATCTCATCAGGGTGATCCCTGCTGTTTCCATGGCAATATCCGTTCCGCCTGACATGGCCATTCCGATATCGGCTTCCGCCAGTGCGTGGGAATCATTGATCCCGTCGCCGGCCATGGCAACGATCTTTCCTTCCTTCTTCAGTTTTTTTATGTATTTGCCTTTTTCATCCGGCAGTACATTTCCCCGGAATTGTTTAATTCCCACCCTTTCGGCAATGCGGGCGGTGGCTTTTTCATTATCCCCGGAAAGGATAATGGTGTTGATCCGGTGCTTTCCCAGTTCCCGTATGGCTGATTCAACCCCATCCCTCAGGGGATCTTCCAGGGAAAGAATAGCGAGGACATGGGAATCGTTTGCAAAATAGACCAGTGTAGTGGCATTCTGTTCCATTTTTTCTCTGGCTTCTTTAAGATCCTCCGGTATCCGGATGTTGTTTTCCACCATCAGGTGATGGGCTCCTGCAAAATATTTCCGCCCATTCAGTTTCCCCCTGATCCCTTTCCCGGGAATGTTCTCAACTTCCAGCCCCGGGATCTCCCATAGATCGGTATCAAGATATTGGATGATGGCTCTGGCCAGGGGATGTTCACTCCTGTTTTCAAGTGATGCAAAAATTTTAATTTCATTCTCAATATCTGCTATGCCACTCCAGGAAATTGCAGAAACAACAGGTTTTCCCTGCGTAATGGTACCTGTCTTATCGAGAACCAGGGTGTCGATCTTATGGGCAATTTCCAGGCTGTGGGCATCCTTGATCAGAATTCCCATTTCAGCACCTTTTCCAATCCCGACCATTAATGCGGTGGGGGTGGCAAGTCCCAGCGCACACGGACAGGCAATGATGAGCACCGTGATCAGGATCAGGAATGCATAGGTAAATTCGGGCGAAGGGCCTGCAAAATACCAGATAAGTGATGAAATCATGGCGATGATAAGAACCACAGGAACAAAAACCGAAGCGATCCTGTCAACCACCTTCTGGATAGGAGGTTTGGATGCCTGGGCTTTTTTAACAAGTTCAATAATCTGTGATAACAGGGTATTACCCGATTCTTTCTCAACAATCACTTCCATCGTGCCATTCTGGTTGATCGTACCCGCATACACCAGGTCGTCTTTCTGTTTTGAAACAGGAACGGGTTCGCCGGTAATCGTACTTTCATCCACATAGGAAGATCCGCTGATCACATATCCATCCAGTGGAATTTTTTCTCCGGGTTTAACAAGGAATATTTCAGCCTTTTTGACCTCACTGATGGGGACGTTTCTGATCTTTCCACCCCGTATCACATCTACCGTTTTTGGCTGAATCCCCATTAATTTTTTGATTGCACCTGTTGTCCTGAATTTCGCCCTTTCTTCCAGGAACCTGCCAAACAGGATGAGGGTAATGATAACGGTAGCCGATTCATAATATACATGCGGGTGTATCCCCTGGCTGTGCAGGTATTCCGGATAAATGGTATTGAAAAGGCTGAAAATAAAGGCCGTGCCGGTGCTCAGGGCCACCAATGTATCCATATTCGTTGTTAAATGCCGAGCTTTCTTCCATGCAACAATGAAAAATTCAGACCCCGACCAGAACAGGACCGGTGCGGATAACAGAAGCAGGAGATGGTTTTCATAGGGGAGGCTTCCCATTAAAAACATGGAAATGAGAAAAACGGGGAGTGTCAAAACAACGGAAATGAGCAGTTTCAGCCGGAGTTTATTCAACCGGGCCACAAAATCCTTCTGCCCTTCTTCTTCCGTTTCATAAACCACATCATAGCCGATCTCATTGGCAGCCTTTTTAATCTCCGTCAGACCTATCTTTTCCTGGTCATACTCAATGTATACTGATGCATTGGGAAAATTGACGGATACATTGATCACTCCTTCCCTGGCTTTAAGGTAGGTTTCAAGACTGGATGCACAAGCTGCGCATGTCATTCCCTTCACTGCATAATTATCCCTGATCAAAACCTGTTCCATATCCATCGAAAATACAATATTACACAATATAACGCATTAGCTTGAATTTAGATTCGTGACAGGAAACAAGGAGACGGTGGCAGGCATTTTAATGACCATTTTTATATGCCATGCAGGTTCCTAAATGATATTAATTTTATAAGCCGGGAAAATTTTTATTTAATTATTACCCGAAAATTCATGAACCGGATATTATTTTCCCTTCCCTCCGTGTCGCATTGCCTTCTTAAAGTTTTTAAATAAAGCCGATACCTGATAGCGCCGGTGACCCCGGCTTACTTACCCGTTTTTCAGGAAGAATCCCGTAATCCACCGGGATCCGTACTGCCTTCAGCATCCGCATCTGTTCTGCCAGTGCAAAGGATGCCGGAACAGACAGGTT
>JAGTVG010000139.1 GCA_018224645.1 Cyclobacteriaceae bacterium | reverse complement strand
GATAAAAAACAATCTTTTCCTCCATTTCTGCGGAGGCGAATCGATAAGCGATTCAGAAAGTACCATCCTGTCACTGGCAAAATACAATATCGGAACCATTCTCGATTATGCCGTGGAAGGAGAAAATACGGAGGAGGCTTTTGACCATACGGCGGCAGAAATCATCCGCACCATAGACAGATCGGCCAATGATCCGAACATTCCTTTTTGTGTATTTAAACCGACCGGTATGGCTTCCATCGACTTACTGGAAAAAGTTCAGCCGGGTAAAAAATTAACGAAGGAAGAAACCCTCTCCTTTGAAAGGATAAAAAACCGGTGGGACAGGGTTTGCGGGGAATCGTTCAATCATGATGAGAGGATCTTTATCGACAGTGAAGACAGTTATATACAGGACCCGATCGATATGATCATCTACGAACTGATGGAACGGTACAACCGGGAAAAGGCTATCGTCTGGAATACATACCAAATGTACAGGGTTGGCATGCTGGATAACCTGGAAAAGGCCATTGAGAAGGCCAGGAGAAAGGAATATTTTTTTGGCGCAAAGCTCGTCAGGGGGGCCTATATGGAAAAGGAAAGGGAAAGGGCCGAGGTAATGGGTTATCCTGATCCCATTCAGCCGGATAAGAATGCCACTGACAGTGCCTACGATACCGGCCTGGAACTCTGCATAAAAAACCGGGATATCGTATCGGTATGTTCAGGTTCCCATAACGAGCGGAGCAATTATTACCTGACAGAACTGATGGCTGATGCCGGGATGCTGCCTGGAGATGAGCGGGTATATTTTGCCCAGTTATACGGTATGAGCGATCATATCTCCTTTAATCTGGCAAAGGCGGGATATAATGTGGTAAAATATGTTCCCTATGGACCCGTGGATGCGGTGATTCCTTATCTGTTAAGAAGAGCCGAAGAAAATACATCCATTTCAGGCCAGAGCAGCCGGGAATTTACACTGATACAAAAAGAACTTAGGCGGCGAAAAGCCGGAAGGAAAAAATCCCAGATTACATGAAACGATTCATTATTCTTTTTTTTGTTTCCCAGATCTGTATCCTTACGGGCTGTGAAACCGGCAGAGACAAGTCCCTTTTCAATGGGGAAAACCTAGAGAACTGGAGCATAAAGGGAAAACCGGAGGATCTTGAAAGGGATTTCTGGACCGTCAAAAACGGATACATCGAGGCAAATACAATTGGGATCGCTGATCATGATTATGTCTGGATGCTTTCCAGCCGGGAATTTGAAAATTTTGAATTACGTTTTGAATTCCAGGCTTTTCATGAGAGTCCCGGAAACAGCGGGATCCAGATCAGAAGCCGTTATGATGAGGAAACTTATTGGCTCAACGGTCCCCAGATCGATATTCATCCTCCGGGTTACTGGCGGACCGGAATGATGTGGGATGAAACCAGGGGCAATCAGCGATGGATCTTTCCTGAAGTTCCTGAAGGTGAATGGGTGGATTCAACGATGGTCCTGAATCAGCATACCCTGTATTTTTCAGGGGACAATCCTTCATGGAATTACATGAAAGTGAAGGTTAATGGTATGCGTATCGAGGCTTGGCTGAATGACGTGAAGATTACCGATTATGACGGGAAAGGTATCCTGGATGATGATCTGCACCGTAATCTGAATGTTGGGCAGAAAGGTCATATTGCTTTTCAGATCCATACGGGAGACGAACTGAAAATCCGATTCCGGGATATTTTCATCCGTGAGCTGTAGAATCGCCAGGATGTGCTGGAAATTTACCGCCAATCTTCTATCATTGAAACTTATCCGGAAAATCATTAATTTCCCCATCGAAAAATCCTGTGCATATGCCGGATTGAATTTACATACCGGGTTACGGTTGAACTTTTACTTGGTGAATGATGGATAAACGGAATAAGCAGATCCTGGAATTGTATGCCAGGCTGGATAACCTGATCCGTAATCAGGATTCCCTGGCGCGGGAAATCAAAGCGCTCAGATCAGAAATAGATTCCCTGTCCGCCAAATCAGTCACTTTAATGCAGGAAGAACCTGAGGAGCCGGTGATACTCGCCGGACGGCAAGGACCCGGATCCTGGTGGAGCATAAAATTCCCTGACCTGATCAGGGTGAATACTGAAGAATTTATCGGGGGAAACCTGATCAATAAGATCGGGATCGTCATTCTCATCCTGGGTGTTGGGATCGGGATAAAATTTGCCATCGATCGTGACCTGATCAGTCCGCTGGTCCGGCTGTTGCTGGGGTATATGGTAGGCATCATGCTTCTATTCCTTGCCCATCGCACCCGGAGAAATTATCTGAATTTCAGTGCGGTCCTTGCCAGCGGATCCCTGGCGACAGTTTATTTTATAACCTATGCGGGTAACTCCTATTACGCCATCATTCCTCAATCCGCAGCCTATATTTTGATGATTACCATTACGGTCTATGCTATATTCCTGTCCTTAAACTATGATAAGGAGGTGATCGCGATCATCGGGCTGGTAGGAGCTTATGCCGTTCCCTATTTGCTTGGAAGGAAAACTGAAAATTACCTGGCCCTCTTTTTATACATCTCCATTATTAACGGGGGCGTCCTTGTCGTTTCAATCAGGAAATTCTGGCGCTGGCTTTTATATGGCGCATTCATCGTAACGTGGTTAATGTATATTTCCTGGCAAAGATCAATGTATGTTCCTGAAAATGAT
>JAGTVG010000138.1 GCA_018224645.1 Cyclobacteriaceae bacterium | reverse complement strand
TTGACAAAACCCGGATCGGCTTTGAATTTTATCACATAATCCAGCTGCTCGAGTGCGCTTTCGTGATATTCATAGCTTGTAATATATCCATTCCCGGCCAGCCAGTAATTCAGGGTACCGCCTCCATTAAGATAGCATTTAAAATAACGTTCCCTGATCTTTCCTTCCCAGGTAAGCCTGGCCATCACCGGTATTTCGAGATAATGGTAGGTCGCCGAATTCCGGAACTGGTTCCTGATACCGCCGCTCAGATTTTTACCTTTCAGGGAATACAGTAATTCAGTGTAAAATGAAAACTTTTTATTGACATTATAGTCCATTCCGAAGCCGGCATTGAATCCGAGCATGGGTTTCAGGGAAATACCATCATATCTTTCTGCATCCCCGTAAACCGGCATAAAACCCTGGATTCCTGCTTTTGGTCCAATGTGAAGCTGTCCGTAGGATCCTGATGCAATGAAAAACGAAAGAATCAGAAAAAATATACTTTTATTTTTCAGGTTCATTCTTAATTTCACGTATGTTTTTAATTTCGACAGAGGTTAAAATCTTAAAATCATCTTGTATATATACCAGTCGAAACAAATATATAACCCCTGTTTTGTATTATATTCATTTTTTTTTGAACCATAGCCAGATATTACAGTTACATTTTACCGGAAAAAGGAATAAATTATCGAATTTCCGGAATAATGAAAATGAAATAAACCCTGATGTTAACATTTTCACCTGCTAAATATTTTTGGGGGGTTATCCTGACTTTTTCCAGCATTGGGTTACTGGCGCAAAAGCCATCTATTTCCAATTTCTCACCATCATCTACCACGACAGGAGATACGGTGACTATTTTTGGATCCGGATTCGGAACAGATATAAATGACATGAATGTACATTTTGGTGCCCTTGACGGCAGCATACTCCAGGCCAGTCAGGATCTCCTGGAAGTCGTGGTGCCTCCGGGGGCTACCTATCGTTCACTTACCGTAACAAATCTCAATTCAGGGCTATCGGGATATTCCTATTCTCCCTTTTTATTAAGTTATTCCGGAAACGCGTTTGATGTCAATGGAGTATCAGCCCCGATTAATTATTCATCGGAAAATGAACTTTACGATCTTTCCCTGAACGACTTTGACCGGGATGGCCGGGTGGATATCATCACCGCCAATAACAATTCAAACCTCATTACGGTATACCAGAATTCCAGTACCGTTGGAAACGTTTCATTTACAAAAAAGCTGATCACGATTAATTCAAGTACATTAAATGTGAACAGCGGCGACCTGGACGGGGATGGAAAACCAGATGTTGTCATATCAAAAAGCGGAAACCCGGGGGATCGTGTCTATATATTACGGAATACGAGTACGGTAGGCAACATAACTTTCGCCACGCCGGGTTTTTTACTGGTGGACGGCAACATCGCCCGCAAGATAGAAATAGAGGATCTGGATCTGGATGGATTGCCTGAACTCATCGTAACCAACCAGGAGAATTCCAGGATTTCCATATTCAAAAATTCAAGTACACCGGGAGCGATAAATTTCCAGCCCCTTCAGACCATTGAACTGGTGGATAACAATGTATCAGGTCTGAATACATCCGGCCTGTCGGTCCGGGATTTGAATGGCGATGGTTATCCTGAAATTGTCACCACCCAGTTCCTTGAAAAAAATGTATATATTTTACCTAACCTGAGCGAGCCTGGCATGCTTCAGTTTGGTACATTGAATATTCTGAGTATACCGGGAAATATCATCAACCTGGTCATTGGGGACATCAATCTTGATGGAAAGCCTGACATCATCCTGTCCAAACTGCAGCAGAACCGTGTATCTATTTTGCTTAATAACGGTACGGGAAATTCAATCGGTTTTGGGCCTGAAACACTGTTTGTGGTCAATGACCGGCCGTGGGGACTGGATCTTGGTGATATAAACGGCGATGGAAAGGTCGATATCCTGACCGCCTCAATCAGTTATGCCGACAGAAAAATATCTGTACTGGAAAATCAGTCTTCAGGAGGTACGCTGAATTTAGCCACCAAATATGTGCCTACCCCTGAAATAACGAGGAATTTAAAAATGGGGGATGTCGATAATGATGGAAAGCCGGATCTGGTACTGACCAGCATTGAGACCTTCAATGTAACCATACTCCGGAATGAAAACTGTTACCAGCCTGTGATATCGCCCCCCGGCCCATTAAGTATATGCGCCAGTGAGATCATCAAGCTTGAAACGAAAAATGGTATAGGCATTGATTTCAGTTGGAGGAAGGATGGCGTTACCGTGAAAAATGGCCCTGAAACCTTCCTGGATGTACCGGATCCGGGAGTTTATAACGTGATCGCCACAAGCGAATCGGGTACTTGTATCCTGAACTCGAATGCAGTGATCATTAATCCGGGAACAGGCTCCGCCCCTGCAAATCCAAATATTTACAACAATGGCCCATTCTGCAGGGGTGAAAATATCGTGTTATCCACTGATCCCATCGATAACGCAATCTATACATGGACCGGACCCGAGGGGTTTACCTCTAGCGCCCAGATTGTGACTATCCCGGATGCTTCCTCCGTTCATGCAGGCACCTATTCATTGCAGGTCACCGTGGGAGATTGTTCAAGTGATGTGGCCGAAACCATAGTCCAGGTGATCACCTTACCCGATTTTCCTGTAACCACAGCCGGATCCACCGATATTTGCACAGGAGGAAATGTATCACTTTCTGTACGGCTTGAACCAGGTTATACCTATCAATGGCGACGGAATACGATGCCTATATCCGGTGCCACGGCAACAACCTACACTGCAGGCACGGAAGGAACCTACGATGTAATGATTACCCAGTCCAGCTCATCATGTTCAATCAGAAGCACGAATACCATTGGAGTAAAGGAACTGATCGAACCGGTGGTTATTTTCGGGCTACCTGATACAGGATGTATGGATAGCGAGATCGTTTTCCAGAACTCCTCGATCTGGGATCCGGCTGGCACACCGGTTTTTACCTGGAATTTCGGGGATGGAAGCCCTGCCGTCATTACCCGTGAGGCAAGACATACCTATGGCATTGCCGGAAGTTATGATGTATCCCTGCAGATCGATTATACGACCGCCTCCTGTCCTGGTGCGGCAACAAAACCTATTCTGATCCAGGATGCACCGGAATTCGATATTGTAAGATCAACCATTGACCAGGTCCGTTTTTGTGAGGGAGATACCATTTTCCTTGCAACCCTGCCTGAATTTGAAGCATATTCGTGGAGTACAGGAGCCATTACACCGCAAATAACAATTACAAGAACCGGGGACTATTCGGTCACAGTGACTGATATCAATCACTGTTCCGCTATCAGAACCGAATTTGTTGAATTTCTTCCAACCCCTGATGTCACGATTCTAGCCGAAAAAGAAGAGGTTAATCCGGGTGAGGAATTCCGGCTGGAGGTCCTGGGAGCCCTGAATTATCGATGGTCACCCGGGGAGGTCCTGAATGATGCCAAATCGGCCACCCCCCTGGCAACGATTTATACATCGACCGAGTTCATTGTAACGGGCGAAGATGCCGAAGGATGTACCGGCAGCGACAGCCTGTATATTCGCGTTCTCGGCGAAAATACCATATTCGTGACCCCCAGAAAAGTTTTTTCTCCCAACGGGGATGGGATCGACGATTTCTGGATCATTGATAACATTGAAAGATATACCGATTCAACCATTATGATATTCACCGGCAACGGAAGTACAGTTTACGAAGCTTCCCCTTATAACAATGACTGGAATGCAATTTATAGAGGAAAAGACCTCCCGGAAGGGGCTTATTTTTATGTAATACAGGCCAGGGACAAAGAACCCAGGACCGGAAGTGTTACCGTTATCCGGTAAAAGATATTAATAGAAAAACCGTTTGGAGTGTCTACAGGTTAATGAGAGAATTTGTATTGTTATGCGTCCTGATGATCAATGTCACCTTGGGGTTTACCCAGGAAATATGTGATAACGGAATTGATGACGACCTGGATGGATTTGTTGATTGTTATGACAGGGATTGTCCGGATTCTCCGGCCTGCGAAGATTTCTTCATCAGTGAGGATCCTTCCTGCGAAGCAACACCCACCCAATTTCCCACCTTTTCCATCAAAATGGCCTGGGCATCGGAAAACCGGACCGCTACAAACAACAGTCTATCCTCTATCGGCGATGTGGATGGGGACGGCATTCCGGAGGTGATCTCAACAAATTCGGAAGACAGAACCGTATTTGTACTTAACGGAATTGACGGATCCATAGAAAGCCAGATCACCATTGCCAATCAACCTTTCCTGGAGGTTATGCATGCAGATATTGACCGGGACGGGTGTGCCGAAATATTCGTGCCCACCCAGAGCAGTTTCGGCATCACTGCCCTTGACTGTAACCTGAGCACGGTTTTATGGACCGCTTCCACCATCGGCCGGCCGGGAAATATAGGCGTTGCAGATTTTGATGAAGATGGCCTTGCAGAAATTTATGCCCGGGATGAAATATTTGATGCCCATACAGGCGTCAAAATGCGGGCAAGCGATTTTAACAATACCGCTACCAGTGCAAACTATATCGAAAGGCATATAAGCAACAACGGCATTGCGGTTGATATCCTCGATGATTCGGAATGTGCTGACTGCGCAGGCCTGGAATATGTGGTTGGCGGAAGAATTTATTCGGTTTCCATAAACAGGGGAACCATGACCGCTACCATGACCCTAGAAAGGTCTATCGATCATTTCCCGGTATATTATGCACCCTGGCAGCAGAACAGAAGCGGAACCAGTGTGGCCGATTATAATCTTGATGGGCACCTCGATGTCCTTTCCGTGGGAATAACCTCTACCGATACGAGAACGCAACTTTTTTTCTGGGATGTGTTCAACAATACAGTAAGCATCTATTTTGACCCATTGTATAACTGGACAAGAGGCACGGGCCGGATCAATATTGCCGATATCGACGGCGATGGGCAGTTAAATGCCACCTATGTCACCGGGCAATATCTTTATGCACTTGATGAAAACTGGCAGCAGCTGTGGCGGTCGACGATAACGGAATCATCTTCCGGGACCACAGGAACAACCGTTTTTGATTTTAACGGGGACGGGACTTTTGAAACTGTTTACCGCGATGAAAGCTTCCTTTACATTGTCGATGGCACCAACGGAACTTTCTTTCAATCCATTCCATGCCGTTCCCTGACTTACACAGAATATCCCATTGTCGCCGACCTCGATGGGGATGGCTCAACGGAAATCTGTGTATCCTGCCTGACCAACAACGGGGGAAGCATCTGGGATATTGGAAATGCACAAATCAGGGTATTTGAATCGAATGGTGAACAATGGGTCACAGCCAGGAAAATATGGAACCAGCATGGTTATTTTAATGTGAATATCAACGACAACGGCACGGTTCCGGTTGAAATGCAGAAGCATCATCTCGTTTTTTCAAGCGGGGTATGTTCGACTGGCGGTGATGTCATGCCCTTAAATACCTTCTTAAACCAGGCTCCTTATATTACCAGCGACGGTTGTGCCAATTATTCGGCTCCTGATGTCAATTTTGCAGGGAACGTATCATTTAATGCCCCGCAGTGTCCTGAAACCAATTTTTCAGTCTCGTTTGATGTATCCAATACTGGTGACAGGGAAGTATCCGCTTCCGTACCAATCACTTTTTACGACGGGGATCCGGCTTTACCTGGTGCGGTCAAACTGAATACGGTGTCTCAACTATTGTTTATCGGGATTGGCCAGACGGTAACAGTCTCCGATCTGACCGTTATCGGTCCCGGAGGTGATTTTGATCTCTATATCTCCGTCAATGATGATGGTTCGCAGAATCCACCGATCACATTTCCGGCAGGAGGTATCGTGGAATGTGATTTTGGAAATAATATTGGCACTTTGCCTGCAACTTCCCTCCCATTTTCAATTTCGGTCCAGAAAATTTCCGATAATAATAAATGCGATCCCCTGGCACCGGACAATGGTTCCGCAAGCGCAAGTACATCCGGTTTCAGCAGCATTTATTTTGAGGATTTTGAAGATCTGGCTATAGGATCCACCAGTGATGTCGGTTCGTCAGCATGGACCAGGACAAACGCTTCAGCGGACTGGGCAGAGGTCCGCAATGATAACGGAGACAGGGAATTCGGAGCCAGGGATACAGATGGAGAGGTAGTCTGGCGATCGGAAACTTTGGATATCACAAACTTTACAACGGTACAGGGTTCCATGGTTTTAAAAAGTGTAAGTACCGGCGGCGACGTATTCGAAAGTGCAGATTATATCCGGGCTTATTATTCAATCGATGGCGGAGTTGAAATTCCCCTGACAAATGGGGATTTTACTGGCGCTGTGGGACCCACCATTGCCGGAACGGGATCAGACAGTGAAGTCGCCACCTTTTCGGGAATAGCTGGCAATACACTTGAAATAATTGTCAGAATGGCTAATTCAGCCGATCAGGAAAGATATTACATAGACGATATTGATATTGAAGGATTCGGTACGGTTACCGCGGGTTATACTTTCAACTGGTTTTTCGGCGGTTCAGTATCGGGACCTCCGGATTTTGTTGGATCCACGCATACGGGAATGGCAGAAGGACTATGGACCATATATTCTACCCATACGGCTACAGGCTGCGGTTCCGATACGGTCCAGGTAACCATAAACCTCACCAGCCAGAATCCGGCGGTGGATGTTTCAGTGATTAACGCCTACAGTAACTGTCATAGTCCCGATGGCCAACTCCTGGCTGTTGTGAATGGGGGAGCGCCAGAAATTGATTTTGATTTTGAATGGTATGAAGGCCTGGATATATTCACTTCACCGGTCATAGGGATCAATGCCCTGGCCACTAATCTGGATCCGACGACCTATACCGTGGTGGTGACGGAAAAAGTATCCTCCTGTCAGACCATCCGGTCAGGAACCGTCCCGGCCGATGCTTCCTTTCCGGTGGTTAATCCCCGGGTAGACCAGGATGTAACAAATTGTATCAATGATGACGGTGCAGTCAGTGCAACCGTTTCCGGAGCCGGGATCGCATGGCTTGAGGATTTTCAGGACCTGGCTAACGGTACATCCATTGACAATGGCTCCACTGCCTGGAGCAGGGCACCTGCGCCCGGAGGAAGTGGCAGGGCCGATGTGAGAAATGTTAATGGTTCAAAAGTATTTGAAGTCAGGAATTCCGGTGGAAACCAGATCGTTTTTACTACCGAAAATATTGATATCTCTTCCATGACATCTGTGGAACTGTCAGTTAATCTTTCAGCTTCATCACATATGGAAGTTTCAACCGATTATCTCCGGGTCTATTACCAGATCGACGGAGGCCCTGAAATTCCGCTGGATAGCGGATTACAAGCCGGAAGTTTCGGCAATATTGAAGCGATTGCCACCGGACTCAGCGGATCGACTGTCAGGATTGTTGCGAAATTTCGAAATACCGCCAATAATGAACGGTACCAGATTGACAATATTTCAGTTTCCGGGATAGGTGAATTTATTTCCGGTTATGATTTTGACTGGTACATTGGAGATGTAATTAAACCTTCCCCGGATTTTACCGGATCATCATTTACAGATCTGCCCGCAGGGAATTATACTGTTACGGCAACTTCACTGGCTACCGGTTGTACTTCCAGCCCTGTGACGGTAACCGTCGGAAGCCTGGTCAGTGATCCGGTCATAACCACCACGGTTTTGGCTCCGCAGACCTCCTGCGATCCGGCCAATCCAAACGGATCGGCTTCTGCAAATGTCGGAGGTACCACAGACGGACATACATTCAACTGGTTTGCAGGCCAGAATACAAATCCTGTTAACGAAATTGCCGGATCCCCGAATCCAACCGTCAATACACTTGTTTCCGGGATCTACACGGTTCTGGTCACAGTGGATAGTACCGGTTGTTTCAGCACTGAAGAAATAACCATATCTGAAAATATTGTCGATCCTGTCGTCACAGCTGCCGTGGATGCAGATCAGACCATCTGTACCCCGGGAGCCTTTGACGGGCAGGTCAGCGCCACCGTAGGTGGTGTAACCGCCGGGTATACTTTCTACTGGTTCGACGGGAATATCGGTGCACCGGACATCAATAATCCCGATTTTACAGGGGATATCTATTCAGGACTGGCTGCCGGGGATTATACGGTCGTGGCCGCAGACAACGCCCTGACCTGTGTGTCCGCTCCT
>JAGTVG010000137.1 GCA_018224645.1 Cyclobacteriaceae bacterium | reverse complement strand
TAAAAATTTTCTCTTCAGCTGATATTGAAGTTGATCATTAATTTTTATAATATTATATCACTTTTTACGGAACCCATGAATGATAATTTTTCTCCCGGGCTAAATAATTAATAAACCGGCAATAGTAGTTATTTCGTAATTAAAATGATATCAGCAGGTTTCCAGCATGTTCATAAATTATTTTATGTTTTTGCAATTACGATAGTAATCTGTTCATGCCATGATCTCAAAGATTTTGACCAGCCATTAATATTCACCGGAGAAGTAACTGGTATTGATACCACCGGTGCAGATTTTTATGCGAAAATAGTTGATCTCGGTAATCATGAAATCCTTGAATATGGTTTTGTGTGGGATTTAAACCCGAATCCAAAGGTTAATGACGCAGAAAAATACATAATTCGCGAAACTCCAGATCCAGGGATAATCAAACAACGGATAACAACAACATTACGCCCCGGTTATAATTACCATGTCCGATTTTATTTTTAAAATAGCCGGCATATTGTTTATGGGCAGGAAGTTATATTCTATAGCTGGGGAAGCAATAGACCAATAATTAATGACTTTTATCCAAAATCTGCAAATCTGAAAGATACGGGTATAATTACGGGGGATAATTTCAGTTATATCCTATCACACAATAAAGTTTATTTTGACAATATTCAGGCTTCTGTTTTTTATGCAACCCAGGATACCATAAAGGTAATCGTTCCTGAATCGTTGGCTAAATCAAATTGCAGGATATCAGTATCAATTTTTTCAAACAGCGTTATTGCTTCAGAGGATCTTACATTTATATCTCCAAATATCACAGATCTTGAACCAAAAAATGGAACTTATGGATCACCTGTTCTTATTCCTGCGGGGATGATTCAAAAATAATTGTATGGGATATATCCAATATCAATGACATAAAAATAAAAAAAATATCCACCCATGGTACTTCCTGGATTCTACATGTGGACTTTTATAAGGATAATAACATCTATGCAATTAGAAATATAGCGGGTAAAATTTCGATATACGGAACATCATTTTCCTATAGGTATAACATAAAAAAGGCAATATATGATCCCATATTTAGGCCAGATAAGGAAATTTATATGAAAATGGCTTTGGCAACAAGAGGAATGGGAGTAATTAATCTTGAAGCAAAAAACATGAAATCCAGACTTAATAAAAAATAAGTTGTTATTCTGGATCTACCGAACTTGAATAATTTTATTCAGTTTTCAAAAAACTCCACTATCCCCTTCACCGTTCCTGCGCCATAATCCAGGTAATCCTCTATTGTCAGATAGGGACCGTCACCTATCCTGGACTGGGAAAGTTCGATGGTCCCTGAGGGGATTCCTTCCCGGAAGAACCACGAGCAGGAAGACCCTTCGAATTCGGAATGCCAGATACGGATAGGCCAGTGGTTGTTCATGTCCGTCACCAGGCTGTCGAGGCTGTGATCCTGGAAAATGAAAGCATGGTAGGTATGGAACTGGCTGTGATTGTGCACATCGATGAACAGGTCGATCGCGTTGCCTTCTGCATACCACCTGTCCACCCAGCTCTTTACCCCAGTCACTTCCGGCTGGGCACGTTCATCGTTCACCCAGATGTTGTTCAGGTCCTCCATAGCCGTATTGTACCGGGTGATTCCGTTAACGATCCCGTCGGGATTCATCATGGGGATGACATGAAAGATGAATTTTCCCCTGGCCTGCTGAGCGCCGGGATCTTCTGACAACAGATAATCGATGAGCCCTTCAACCAGGAAGCCGCCGGCATCCTCTCCGGAATGCTGCAGGGCCATGATCAAAACTGTCTTTTTATTTTCTGCATCCGCCTGCGGGTCTGTGATCGTTACGAGCCTGATCTCCCTTCCTTCTGCCGTTTTGGCAATGTTTTCAAGGGTAACGTATTCCTGGTCCTGTAATTTACCGGTCAGTTGCTCCAGCCGCGACCAGGGGTAGGGGTGGGCATAGGCTATCCATACGGTATCCTGTTGAAAAGATTCCGAAAAGATGAAGGTATGGGTGGCACTGTCGTAACTGACATCCGTAATACGTTCCCAGTTTTCACGGTCATAACTGAAAACTGGCTGTGTATGATCCGTATAGACCAGATGGGGATTGCCCCGGTAAACCCCGATCAGATCCCGCAGTTCAATACTGAGAGTTTTTCCGGCAACATGATCCGCCCTGAAATAGAACCAGTAATACTGGTCGCCGATGCCGTCCCTTTTAAGCCAGTGAGCGGTTTTGCCCTTGAAATAACCCGGGCTGGTCTCTTTCATATCCCCCAGACTGCCATGATCGAAATCCTGGCTGAGGTTGATATCAGGAGAAGAGCAGGAGATGGATAAAAAAAGAACGAAAGGTATAAACAGACGGTAAAAATTTTTCATTAGTTGTGGAATTTAAGAGATCGCCTGAATATAAGAAATTCTGTTCAGTCATAAAATTTATTCAGCGACCTGGAAATTCTGACAGCTCCAAAAACTCGTACTACGACTTAAGTCGTAGTACGAGTTTTTGGCTCGTAGTACGAAATAATAGTTTTTTGGTACAAATTGATAAAATCATTGAAAATTTTGTACAAAATCGCTGCATTTTCACCGAAAAAAACTCATGCCATGACTTTTGATCATGGCATGAGTTTTTTTAGAGCATTGAAGCCGGGACCGGGGGAGGACCTTCGGGAAGGATGGGCGAATAGATGTAGTCTCCTTTTCTTTTGATGAATTCCTCCCGGATCTTCCTGCGTAGCTCCTCATCCCTGTAGAGATCAACCATCGTCATGGCAAGGGCCTTGGCTGCATAGATCATCCCCTTATGCCCGATTGACATGCCACCGCAGGCAACTACGGCCCAGGAATGCCAGGGCGTGCCTTTGGGAGCTGTGGGGGCATTCATCCGTATTTCCGGTACAATCCAGCTCACATCACCTACATCGGTTGATCCGCCAGGGGGATCCTCACGGGTATCCTTCAATTCGTGTATTTCACCATCAAGGCCAACCTCAGGCTTGTTTGTTGCTTTCTGAATGGATTTAGCGAATTCAATTTCTTCCGGGGTATAACTGATCGTTCCCAGGAATTCCAGGTTCTTCTGCATGGCAGCAGCTCCAGTCCTGTTTACCAGTACTTCATGCCATCCGGAAATAAGTTCCAGGGAATAGCCTGCACCGGTCATCAAAGCGGCCCCTTCGGCGATTTTCCGGACACGATCGTACACCAGATTCATTCCGTCACGGTCCCTGTCCCGGACTCTGGTCCAGATAATGGCATTTTCCGGCACCACATTCACGACGTCCCCGGCCTTTTCGATCAGGTAATGGATCCTGACCGTGGGTTTTACATGTTCGCGTAAATAGTTGATACCCGTTGTGTATAATTCAAGGGCATCGACTGCACTGACACCATTCCAGGGATCTCCGGCGGCATGGGCTGCCTTTCCTTCAAAATGTACCCTGAAATCTATCAGAGCCTGGCTGCTTTGTGCATCTGCTTCAATGTCTGAAGAAGGATGCCAGTCCAGGCAGATGTCGAGATCGTCAAAAAGTCCAGCTCTGGCCATATAAAGTTTGCCGCCAATGGTTTCTTCCGCCGGAGTGCCATAAAACCGGACGGTTCCCTTAATTTTTCCTTCCTGCATCAGTTCCTTGATGGCGATGGCGGCTCCCAGGCTTGCCGTACCAAATAAATTATGGCCGCAACCATGACCCGGTTTTCCTTCCTCAAAAGGTGCTTTCTCGACCGAGACTTTCTGGGATAAACCCGGCAGGGCATCAAATTCCCCCAGGATCCCAATTACTGGTTTACCGGATCCATAGGTGGCTATAAAGGCAGAAGGCATATCAGCCACGCCGCGCTGTACCTTAAAACCCTGTGTTTCGGCCTCATCTGACAATAAACGGGAGGATCTGATCTCTTCAAGTGCAGTTTCTGCAAATGTCCAGATCTGATCGCTTATTTCTATCAACCGGTCCTGATGGGCTTCTACTGACTTTATGACTGCCTGTTTCTCCCTTGGTAATTTATCCTGGGCAGGCAATATGGGTGATATGGACATTGCCAGAGTCACGCTGATGAATAATTTGTAATTCATTGTCATTTAATTAATTCACTCCGATTATTCATAAATTATTTTAAAATAGAATACAAATTACAAGTAACCTAATCATTTTTAAAAAAATACGTGACGGGGTTAACCATCGTCCAGATGATATCGGGACGGCCCTCCGTGCGCCGGCCTGCATCCCTTTCGCATAGCTTCAGTGGAGCAAAGCCACAGGTAGGAAAAATTTATGAATTTTTCTGATTAAGAATCCAGGTTCAAGTTTTTCAATACAAGGTTCCGGCGGGATAATCAGCCGGCATACAGCAAATTACAGGCCGCAATATAGTATAAATTTATAAAGATCATTTTTTTGCGGCTGGGGGAGATTTTTTTCGATCATTTCCTTCTGAAAGAACAGAAAAGTAAATTCTGTTTTGTATTGAAGGGTGTAATATGATCTTCCTTTATACACCGGATTTTCTCGAAACTTTCACGAAGTTGATTGGTTAATGTTTTTTCATCGTATTTTTTTACACTGAGCCCGCTGCACTTATCCGGGCCCATATCTGAAAAAGTTCCCATGGACACAAATCCTTCCTGATCTACAGCCCCTGAGGCTATTTCAAGATAATCAGAGATCTGTTTTTCGGTATTTAAAAAATGGAAAGTCGCCCGGTCATGCCAGGGTGTAGGTCTTTTCCGGCCGAAAGCCACTAATATCGCTTACAATCCAACGGATGTTTTCTGCCTGCCTGCCCAACCATGATTTTGCCCGTCCAATGGCCCTGGCAGAAATATCGAGGACGGTAAAAATATTAAAAATGTTATTGCAGGTCCTTCTTTTTTTCTTCGTATTCCTGTTTACTGATATCTCCCCGTGCAAATCTTTCTTTAAGGATATCCAACGGAGTTTTTTCTGCAGTATTTTTCCTGCCGGTACGCTGGTTAAATGCCCGGAATAGAATCCAGACTACCGCTATGGTAATGATCACGCCTATGATCTATCCCCAGCCCATGCCGCAGCCATGTCCGAAACCATCCATCATAATTTTTTATAATCTTTATTTCAGGATAAAAGAATGGCATTTTATCAATCCTATATCCATGGTTTGTTGTTATTGTTGAATAGATTGTAACACCTGGTTATAAACAGTTGAATCCTGTTTAATCATGTTTATCAATCCAAGCATCATTTCCTTATTCCTTTCCGGCTCCAGCATCATCATCCGATGCATATGATCCGGGTTGTAAAGCTCCTGTCTTATCCGGCGATGATCCATGATCCAATTGATTGTCTGCGGATTCCGGGTCATTCCGTCCAGAAGGTCATTGAATAGTTTTCTATCGTTCAAGAGCACCCTGAAAACTTCATTTTTAATCTGTTCATTATTTTTCAGATTGATTTCAAGCGAGGAATTCTGTGAATAAGCGGTAGAAACTGCCGCTAAACTGATTCCCAGGCAAAGGAAAAACTGTAAGAATATAACTGGTCTTTTCATGTTCATTTAACTTAGATTTTAAACTCATCATACCCCGGTATAGCATGCTCCGGTTCTTTCCGGTAAAACAAAACGCCTTCAGACTGTAGGTCCACGGCCTCACCTCATTTCACCCATTTTTTCATGGAACTCTTCCATCATCTGGTTCATTTCGTTATAGGTGAATGTATCCTGTTGCATCATCGCGATCATATTCCGGATCATCACTTCGCGTATATCCGGATGTTGGCGGACAAGTTCCCTGGAAAATTCCTCACTGTACACCCTGCGCAGGAACTGGCCAAGGGTCATCACAAGGTTCATGGCTTCTTCATCCTGTTGTATTTTGATGATAAATTCATTAAGCAGCTTTTCATCCGTCAGGATCTGTTCGTATATTGCTTTCCAGGATTGTTCATTTTCGGTAAGTCTTGTGGTTTCTGGGCTGCTCTTTTCACAACCTGCAATAAGCAGGAAGGTAATGACCCCAGCTAGCGGACCGGTTACATTTCCTGCTATGTTTTTCATAGGTTTATTTGGAATAATTACTTTTTCCCGGCGCATATTAAATGTTTTGATCCAGGCACTGTACTGTAAATCCTGTGCCACAAGCTAAAAAAGGCTTTCGAGGCTGTATAAATGTGCAATAAAAGCCAACTGGAGAAATAGTAGTGGAGAAAAAAGGCAGGTTATGGGGAAAAATCTACCCATGTATCCTGAAATTCATGCCATGACTCCAGGTCATGGCATGAATCTCAAGTTTGGCTAATAACAATCAGGCAATGACTCCAAGCCAAGGAATAAATGCATTAATCAATTCAATACTTCCTTTGTGCTTCCGCAGGTGAGCATCCTGTCCCCGAAATAGGGATTGCGGATCACTTTGGTTTCGCTGAGCCAGTATGCTCCCTTGTTATCAAAAGCCATGGGGCAATACTGGTAATAGATTGGATCGCCTTCATGGCCGAGGAATTTGAAGCTGCGGTACATAGCCCTGTTGAACATTGCGTAAATCTGACGTTGTTCCTCGAGATCACCGGCATTTTTGATCTGGTCCAGGAGATGGGCAATACTCATCAGATTCTGCATCCAGATCTCATGGGCCTGTGTCTCCAGTAATTTCGAATCCACCTTCCCCAGCTGATCGACCACCTTACCGGCCGCTTCCTTCACTTTTTCAGGGTCCGATTTCACAAAGGCTTCCTTTAAGGGTATCGAAGATTCAAATACCTCATTCAGCTGTTGATGGAATTTTTCTGGCACATTCAGCTGCGCCACCATTTTCTCGGCATGGGTTCCATCGTTATGCGGATTCACCATTTGTCCATGATCATGTCCATCATGTTCACCCATGTCTTTTTCACCCATAATTTCATCATGTGGCTCCTGTTTTTCATCCCGGGTCTGCTCCTCGCTGTTTTTGGGGTTACAGGCCCAGAAAGAAATTAAAATTGCCATGAGCAAGATTTGTATTTTTTTCATTTCAGTTATTTTTTATAGTTGATTATAAATTTGATTAATGGTTATGGCTTGCTGCCGGTTGTACTCCGGCAGGGCCGTCTTTTTTAATTACATGGTGGCCTTTGCGATAAGTCTCGATTACTTCCCCGCACTTGAGCATTGACTCTCCGAAATACGGATTGCGGATGTCATTGGTTTCACTGAGCCAGTAAGCACCTTTATTGTCAAAAGCCATGGGGCAGAAAATTTTATAAACCTTTTCTTTTTCCAGTCCGAACAATTCAACCATTTCCAGGATATTTCCGGATAGCCTGGCGAAATTATCTCGTAAAGTTAACAGATCATCGGTTTCAGTCAACCGATCAAGGTCATTATCGAACTGCTCCCTGAGAGCCATCCATCGGTCATGAACCTGCCCTTCAATCGTCAGCATATCTACACCGGATAATTCATTCCTCAATTCTTTTACTTTTTTTTTCGTCAGGCTAACATCAGAATCAACAAGGGCATTTTTCAGATCAAAGTAGGCATCGGCTACTCCGGTAATCTGCTCCCTGAACACCTGGGGGACTTCCATCGTTTTGGTTTCGGGACGGTTAAGCATGCTATAGTTACCGGAAAGCTGTGCGGCGGCATCAATGGCAAACACGCCATTGGTTACAATCTCCTCACCGGCTTCCAGTCCTGCTTCTACCAGGTACATTTCTCCCATTCTGGATCCTATGGTGATCTCCCGCATTTCATAAGCTGGAAATTCCGAATCCTGCACTTTCACATAGACAATGGATCGTTTGCCGGACCAAAGTAAGGCTGTACGGGGAATGGCCAGTGACGATTGATTTTTACCGAGCGTGGTGCGGATACGGGCATTGACAAACATTTCCGGTTTTAATTCACCATTTTTATTCAGCGTTTCTGCCCGTACGGATGCAACCCGGGTATTGGGATTTATCATCGGATCGATATAGGTAACCTTTGCTTTAAAGGTTTGTCCCGGGATGCCTGCGGCCGTAAAACTTACTTCGTCACCGGTCTTTATAAAAGGCAGATCGCTTTCGTAAGCATCGATCATGATCCATACACTGCTTAAGTCCACCACATCAAAAAGAATGGAACCAGTACTTACGTAATCACCCACGGAAACATTACGTTGGGTCACAATCCCGCTTTTGTCGGTCAGAACATTAAACTGGTCTCTTACACTTCCCGTATTTTCGATTTCCGCAATTTGGCTGTCGGTCAGCTTCCATAACCTTAGTTTTTCACGGGCAGCGGCATAGAGTTCCGGATACGTTTCTCTGGAAGAAGCAGCTTCCAGAAGTTCTTTCTGGGCCGTTACCAATTCGGGTGAATAAATGGCCGCTAATCTTTCACCCTGCCTTACCACCTGTCCCGTGAAGTTGATATAGAGTTGTTCAATACGACCAGGAAATTTGGCTGTAACTGAAGCAAGTTGTCGCTCATCGGCTTTTACTTTTCCCGTAAGGAAAAGCTCCCCTTCAGGGGAAACACCTGTAACCCGTGAGGTATGGATGTTGGCCAGTGCCACTGCTTCTGGAGTCATTTCATGAACCATGGGATTGGCGTCTGGGGCTGACCGTTTAGATGAAACCGGGATCAGGTCCATTCCGCAAATGGGGCACTGACCGGGTTCGGATTGCCTGATCTGCGGATGCATGGAGCAAGTCCATACTTCATCTGAAGTTTCATCATGCAGATGAACAGCAGTTCCCTTTTTCTGACGTGTTGGGGAAGGTTTGACCAACCATCCAATTAACCCTCCAAGCACCAAAGCAATCAAAATGGTGAGGAGAACTTTTCTATTTTTGAGTATTTCATTCATTATTTTAAATTTTGTTCGCCATTAATTCAATTCTCTAGCTGCCAGATTTTCAAGTGTGGCCATGGTTGCATGCTGATCCACAATAGCGGTAACCAATCTGAGCTGATAATCCAGTAATTGTTGTTGTACCCGGAGCACTTCTTCAAATTCTCTACCGTCCGTTGAATAGCTGGTCATTAAAAGACTCAGGGTTTGTTTTGCCAGCTCCGACTGCCCACGGTAAAGACCAGCCCTCCTGATGGCATCATCCAGGTCACGCATAGCGGTAGCCCATCGGGTTGAAAGCTGGTTAACGGTATTTTCCCTTCGTTGCTGCACGGCCTGTTGCTTCAGTTCTGCCTCTTTTTGTAATGCATTGTATTTTTTCCGGTAGATGGGGATGGTTAATCTGACCATAGGCATGACCATGTCATTCCCGCCCATGGTCATCCCATCTTCGGTGCGTGGACCAAAGGGCATATAGGTTATCCCTGCTCCAAACATTGGCCTGCCTTCCAGCCGTGCCATTTTCTTTTGAGCCTCATAAGCTTCCTCCTCGGCATCAAGCATTTTTAGC
>JAGTVG010000136.1 GCA_018224645.1 Cyclobacteriaceae bacterium | reverse complement strand
ATGAGGAGCGAACCGCTTTGACCTGCTGCGCCACCAATATAAAGGTCATCAAGTTTATCCCCGTTGACATCCCCCACAGCAATACAGGGACCTTCCATGGAAAGCTGGTGCGGTATAAGTTTTTCATAGGCAAAATCGTTAAACCTGTTTTCACGGTGCCTGATTTCGGGGATGATCCCGTTTACCTTCCTTAGCGGGGCATTGGCTGCTGAGCCGGCTGAAACTTTTGCCTTCCTGTTCACTTCATCCGTTTCCATCCCGGAAATGTTCAGTTCGAGGTGCTGGTTTGCCGGGACCTCATACAACCTGCTCACGCGGTTTCCGGGCCACCTGATTTCCATGGAATCAATAACACTGATCGAATCAAGTCCAAAATGGATTTGTGGTGGCATGGAGGAAAAAAAACCGCGGGTAAGGAAATTTTCTGCCATCTGTATATCCCCGTTGTGGTAAATGATCACCCTGGTGCCGATCCCGAAGGTATTGGCTTCCTTCCCCTTTAATCTTATGCTGATGAAGTTCCTTCCACCTGCTTTATTCCGCACATTGTTCCGGAAAATAAATGCGGGATCGTTGATGTTGTTGACCACCAGATCAAGATCGCCGTCATTGTCCAGATCCGCATAAGCCGAACCATTGGAAAACGACGGAATGTTCAACCCCCATTCCAGGGCCTGATTGGTGAAGGTCAGATCCCGGTTATTTCTGAAAGCATAGTTTACAAGTTTATCCAGCGGCATTTTCTCATACAGTACTTTATCATCAGGCGGGGGAATGTTCTGAAGGCTTGCCTGATTCCGGGCACCGGTTAGGAACCTGATATAATCCAGGTCATTCGGCCGCCGGAAGATCCCGTTGGTAATGAACAGGTCTTTCCAGCCATCATTGTCCAGGTCGCACCAGAGTGGGGACCAGCTCCAGTCGGTGGCGTGTACTCCCGCGAAACGTCCAATTTCACTGAATATATCCCCTCCGAGGTTTAACTGCAGCGTATTCCTTACAAACTGGTGATGGTAACCATAACTCCTTTTGATCTGGTAAACATCTAGGTCATCCTCTCCTCCCGACCGTTGCCGGATAGAATCCACAGCAGGAAGCATATCCAGTACGATCAGGTCCAACAGCCCGTCATTGTTGAAATCACCGATATCGTTCCCCATAGAGGACCGGCTGCTGTATGCCATCATTTCAGTGAACCGGTCGGTAAAGGTTCCATCGCCGTCGTTGATGTACAGGTAGTCATTCTCATGAAAATCATTGGAGATGTACAGGTCAGGATAACCGTCGTTATTCAGGTCACCAGCCGAAACGTTCAGCCCGTATCCGATCTGGCTGCTGTAGATTCCGGACTGCCGGGTGATATCGGTGAAACCTGTCCTCCCCTCCATCAGATCGTTCCTGAACAGTCTGTCCCCGGCCCTGGGATCAAATTCCTCCCGCAGGCCGATCTCACCATAACTCCTGACCGAATGCACCGAATGGTTCAACAGGAACATATCCAGATCTCCGTCCAGATCAAAATCAAGAAAAACAGATTGAGTGGAAAATCCCTGAAAATCTAGCCCGTATTCCCGGGTTCGATCCGAAAAGGTGAGATCCCCGTTATTGATAAACAGCTGATTCCCTCCCTTCAGCCCCTTGTATTCACTCACCTGGCACACATAAATATCCAGAAATCCGTCACCATTCACATCGGCCATGGTAACGCCCGTTTTCCAGTCTCCCGTACCGGAAACTCCCGCAGTTCCTGTAATATCCTTAAACTGAAAATCTCCCTGGTTCAGGTACAATTTGTTGTCTCCCTGGCTTGCCGTAAAATAAAGATCAATCAATCCATCGTTGTCGATATCCCCGGCAGCTACCCCGGCCCCGTTATTGAAATAGAGATACTCGATGATGTTCATGTCCTCCGTTTCCACCAGGCGGTTTTCAAATGAAACCCCTGTTTCTTCGGGTGGTAAAAGGGAAAAAAATTTCTGTCTGCTATCCATCCGGGGCATGCATGATACCTGAGCAATAACAAGAATCATGATTGATAACCTCAGCATAAGTCCATCGGTAATATTAATCCAAATGTCATTTTCAAGACATTATCCATTTCCGTAATGTCAGGCACTTAAAGTTATTCAAACCTTTTTAATGTTTCATGTTACTGTTTAACTATAATAGAAACTGAAACATTTCCCGATCATTCGAATAGAATCCGGGATTGCTTATCTTTATCGCTGAAATTTCCCTGCGGATTAAAATTTCAATAAAAAAAATTTTATGATCAGGATCATTTTCGTATTATCATTTTTTGCTTTTAATCTGCAATCCAAAGGACAGTCCATTGAAAATCTGGTTATCAAAGGCAATTATCAGGATCAACCTCTGTCATTGATTTTCTCGGACCTGCAGGAGCGGTATCCTGTTGCTTTTTATTATAAAGATAAATGGCTCCCGGATAAAAAATTTTCTATCCGGATCAGCGATGAAACCATTGATTCTGCCATCCCGAGATTATTGGCAGGTACAGGGTTGAATTACGTGATCTATCTCGAATCGATCATTGTCGCACCACAAAACCTTCTGGGACAGGAATTTACACAATCATATTTCATGACCAAGTCCAAGCAGCAAAACCTGGCTCAAAGTCAGAAATGGGCGACTGCCAGTGATATCATCATGCTGGGCGATACTGGAAAGGTAGACAGTAAAAAAGAAGCAGTAATTACCGGCAAAATAACGGACCAGCTAACCGGTGAACCTCTGATCGGGGTTAACATGTTTTTTGAGGCCCTGGAATCCTCGGCAACCACCGATCGTGAGGGGAATTTTAAGATCGCGATACCTACTGGGTTAAACCTGCTTCAAATCACCTATATAGGATATGAAACCAGGAAGGTATTGCTGAGGGTGTTCGGGGATGCCCAGCTATTGCTGGAACTGGCGCCGGAAGCATATGAACTGGATGAAATATTGATTACGGGTGAGACCGCGAATGATAATGTAGAGACTGTGATCATGGGCATTACACGTTTGAGACCTCGTGAAATCCAGGAACTGCCGGTATTTCTTGGAGAAGCTGATGTAATAAAAAGCCTGCTCACACTTCCCGGAGTCAGCACGGTAGGTGAAGGTGCCGGCGGCTTTAACGTGCGGGGGGGCAGCATCGATCAGAACCTGATATTACAGGATGAAGCCCTGATCTTTAACTCTGCACATGCACTTGGTTTTTTCTCCATTTTCAATCCGGATGCCCTGAGGGAGGTCACCCTGTACAAAGGGCATATACCCGCACAATATGGAGGAAGGCTTGCCTCCGTGCTTGATGTGAAAATGAAAGGTCACGGGGCGGAAAAGATGACCGGAAGTGGCGGCATTGGTGCTGTTTCAAGCCGGCTGGTGCTGGAGGGGCCCGTCCGGTTTAAAAATGTTGAGACTGAAAATTCTCCCAAAACCACCTTTCTGCTGGGAGGAAGGATAACCTATTCTGACTGGGTGCTTCAATTGATCAATGATCCGGATATACAAAACAGTTCTGCATTCTTTTATGATTTCAATGTCAAATTTTCCCATCCCTATAGTGATAAAGGGTCGGTAACAGCCGCCTATTACCAGGGCTATGACAAAGTGCAGTTCAGCCAGGATTACGGATTTTCCTGGAAAAACGGTGCATTAAGCATAATCTGGAACCATCTGATCAACCAGGATCTATCATCAAATTTTTCAGTGTCATACGGGAACAGCGAAAACCTGTCTTTTCAACCGTCAGGAATTGATGCATTCAATCTGACCAACGGCCTGGAAAACGTAAGGATTTCACAGAATTTTCTATATTCCGGATTCAGCCGCCATAACCTTCAGGCAGGCGGAGAATACATCCGTTATTACATGAAACCGGATCAGTTAGAGCCAAGACTGAGCGGATCGGGCGTAATCAGTCAGCAAGTCGATAAGGACGATGGCCGTGAAATGGGTCTTTATTTAAATGATGAATATACAATCAATCATCTATTCTCCGTATCCGCGGGATTGCGATTCAATATATTTCAGCAAACGGGACCGGGTGATGTTTTCCTTTACCAGAGCGGATTACCCCGTTCACCCGATTCGATCATTGATACAATCGGATACAGCCAGGGAGAGATCGTGGAATCATTCAATACACTGGAACCACGGCTGTCGTTAAAATACAGCATTGATCCGGTCAGTTCGATCAAACTCAGTTACAACCGCATGAATCAATTCATTCATCTGATATCCAATACCACGGCGGCTGTACCTGTCGATTTCTGGCAGGTTAGCGGACCTTATTATTCTCCGCAGCGATCCGACAATTATTCACTGGGTTATTACAGGAATATCCTCGACAATATCTGGGAAACATCATTGGAAATTTATTACAGGGATATTCATAACCAGATGGAATATAAAGATCTTCCTGAACTGCTGCTGAACGATCATCTTGAAACGGAATTGCTTGCGGGGATCGGTAAAGCCTATGGCGCTGAGCTTTATGTCAGGAAAAAACGTGGCAGGCTGAATGGATGGTTATCCTACACCTATTCCAGGGTCTTTTCCAGGGTAGATGGTCCGAAACCGGAGGATCGGATCAACCAGGGCGAGTGGTTTCCCTCCACGCTGGATAAGCCGCATAATTTAAACCTTGTATTCAATTACAACATCAACAAAAGCAATAGTTTTTCCGCAAATTTTACCTATAATTCCGGCCGGCCAATCGCGGTCCCGGCAGCCAATTATTATGTT
>JAGTVG010000135.1 GCA_018224645.1 Cyclobacteriaceae bacterium | reverse complement strand
TAAATGATAACTACAGGTTCATGGCCCCCATCATAATCCTCCTGCTCAGTTCCCTCTTTTCGGTAATATTTGCCATTTTATCTGCCAGGCCCAGGATGAATGGGCATAAACTGGAAATGGAAAATATAAAGGAAAACCGGACAAGCTTCCTCAATCTTGAAAACTTAATGAGTATTTCACTTCAGGATTTTGTATTACATATGCGGGAACTTAAAAATGATCACCAGTGGATCTATGATAATCTGTCTGCCGACCTCTATTTACTTGGACGAAACCTGAATGATAAAAACCGCCTGCTGCACTGGTCCTATACAATATTTATGATCGGCCTTGGAATAAGCACCCTGCTTTTTGTTTTCATTTTTTCAGATGCCATCACGCCGTGAAGGAATTATGAATTATGAATTATGAATTAATTAATTTTTCATTCATAATTAATAATTATTTATTCATTATCGTATTTGTATTCCCAACAGAACGATATCCTTAACTGACTGAAATTGGAGCTGGTTATTTTTTACGATGGCCTTCTGGCCGGAATAATAATCCATAATTTCCTCGCCATCTGCAAAGACATCATTGACCAGGATTACTGATTCCGCCGGTTCAATCACTATCATTACCTTGTCAGAATAGGGCCCATCCTTCAGGGTCCGTGAAAAAGAATAGGGCGTTTCAGAGATCATTTGGTGAACACCCGCACCAACTGCCGGATGTTCATTTCTGAATCTTCCCAGTTTACTCCAATGCAGATATACCTCCGCGACTTGATAATCCCCTTTCACGGCATTATTTTCCAGATCTTCCCAATTCATCATCGACCGCAGATGCGCATCTCCCCGGGTTCCTTCAACTTCAAGTTCCCGGGCTGTTTCATCGCCATAATATATCTGAACAGTGCCCGGTGCGAGCAGCAATTTTGTCCCGGATTCGAAAACCCTTCTCCGGTTGATATCGAAAGGCTGACTATCATCATGAGAGGAAATATAGTTCATAATCCCAAGCCCATTCAATTCTTTATCCAGTTTATCTGAATACCGGCTGAATATTTCCTCCATTGTTTTTGTTGCATCGGTTTTAAATGCAAAATTGATGAGGCTTGTAAATCCATAATCATAGAAATTCACCAGCGTATCACCGTAATTATACCGGGGCGCTCCTTCTATGTTGAAACCATACACTTCTCCGACCATGTAGAATTCTGTCTGATCCATCACTTCCCCTGGGTGCCCGTCTTTCCAATAGCGGAATGCCTCCAGGGCCTGGTTCCAGAGATCCTGCCACAAGTCGGGTTCCGTATGTTTAGCCGTATCCACCCTGAATCCATCTATGCCCAATTCCCTGATGAAATCGGTAAGCCATTTAATGATATGGTATTTGGGCGATCTGGCATACCCGGTACGGCTGAAAAAATCATCCAGTTCAGCCATCTCCTTTTCAAGGCGACCCTCCCTTTCCCATTTTCCGGTCAGGAATTCAGGCAGGTCAACTGGCTCTTCTTTTTCAGTCCGGATATCAGGCAGGTTCTCAACCAGTGTGCAGCTGACAGTGGATTCAAAATCATCATAGCTGCATGTCGGTGAAGTTCTGACCCAGGATTCTGGCCATGCAGGTTCTCCGGGTATTTCCGGTCCTGTATGATTCAGGACCACATCGAGAACGATCCTGATGCCATGTTTGTGGGCAACATCCACCATTTCCTTAAGATCATCCCAGGTACCAAAATTCGGATCAATAGCCGTCCAGTCATAGGCCCAGTATCCATGATAAGCATACGTTTTACCTGTACCTTCATCCGTTGAGCCATGCACCTGTTCCACTGGAGGTGTCAGCCATATCGCATTCACTCCCAATTCATTAAAATATCCTTCTTCAATTTTTTGTGTAATTCCTTTAAGATCACCTCCCATGAAGCTCCGGAGTAAGGCTCCATCCTTTTCCCGGCCGAAAGAATGATCATTGGATGAATCCCCGTTGCAAAACCGGTCTGTTAGAAGAAAATAAACCGTTGCATTTTCCCAAAGGAACGGGACGTTTTTCTTCGCTTCGACAGCAGAATGCTCATTACATTGGACACATAAGAAAATCAGAATGGCGGAAAAGACAAAAATTTTTATTTTCATCGCAGTTAATTTGATGCTTGAAATAAATAAAAATACAATAATTATAAATAATCACTTCCCGTCTTTAAACACCTGCCTTGAAGGAAATAAGTTTACCTGATCCTCGTAGGAACATCCACCAGACCGGCCTGATGCCGTTGTTTAATGGCCAGGATATCCATGATAATTTCCGGATGCTCTGCTGCCCTGTTATACTTTTCAGAAGGATCGGTCTCAACATTGAAAAGCAATGGCGGATCATGTTTTTCTGTTACGCCATCCGGGCCGTAGGGTTTTACTACCGTCACAAAATGGGCTTTCCAGGCACCTTTCCTGATTGCAAACAGGTTCCGGCCTTTGTAGAAAAATACTGTGTCCTTTCCAGTCTCCTTCTGCCCTGTCATTACCGGAAAAATGTCAACACCATCCAGGATACGATCAGCCGGTAGTTCAGCCCCGGCCAGACCGGCAAATGTGGGTAAAAGATCCAATGTTGTGGCCACAGCCGTGCAGATGCTTCCCGCTTCGATCCTTCCAGGAAATCTGGCAATGGCAGGTTCACGCATGCCGCCTTCCCAGGTGGATCCTTTTCCTTCGTACAATATACCGGCTGATCCGCCGTCTTCCTCCATGACAAGCCATGGCCCATTGTCACTTGTAAAAAAAATAAAAGTATTCTCTTCCAGGTTATGTTCTTTCAGTGCATTCAATATCTCTCCCACGCTCCAGTCTATTTCCTGAACCACGTCTCCATACAATCCTCTTTTGCTGGAACCATCGAAATTTTCTGATGCATAGAGGGGGGTGTGCGGAAATGTATACGGTAAGTAAAGAAAAAAAGGGTTATCCCTGTGTTCTCCAATAAACCTGACCGCATGTTCCGTGTATCGTGTTGTGAGCAAACGCTGATCCGGTTCATTTTCTATGATTTCTGTTCCCTCTATCAACGGAGTCGGGGGAAAATTCCTTGCCCCCTCCGATTTATTTTGGGCTGGACTCATGTCATTCGAATAGGGAATCCCGAAATACTCATCAAATCCCTGGCTGGCTGGAAGATACGCCGGGGCATGTCCAAGGTGCCATTTACCAAAACAGGCCGTGGCATAATTTTTCGTTTTCAGAATTTCAGCCATGGTTATTTCTTCCTGCGGGAGCCCTCCTTCCGTATCGGGGAAAAAAACGGTCCTGCCCCCGCACATACCATTACGGATGGGCAGTCTACCGGTCATCAACCCCGCACGGCTGGGTGTGCAAACAGAAGCGGCGACATAAAACTGGGTAAGCTTTACCCCCTCAGCTGCCATCCTGTCCAGATTTGGTGTTTTTATGGTCGGATGGCCAAACACGCTCAAGTCTCCATAACCAAGATCATCTGCAAAAAGTAAAACAATGTTAGGTTTTGTTTCAAACTTATTCTGTCCTGAGCCCGGACTGCATGATGATACAATGAAGTATATAAATGGAGTCAAAAATGTAAATGATTTAAAAATAACATTCATATGAATAAAGTTTGAAAAATGAAAATTCAATGGGTGTTAAAAATAATAAAGTTCCACCATTAGACAATTATTTAATGCCAATACTTCCGGTTGAACTTCAGGGAATCAAAACCAGAGGCTTGCAGGTTCCCGGGAATTCAGGTGATCTGTTCCGGCAATCACTTAAGTCAACCGGTCAGGAACTTTTTTCCCTTGCAGCAGGCCGATCATATTTACTGCGGCTTTTTTTTGTAACTCCCGGGAAGAATTATCAGAATACCAGGCATAATGACCTGTAGAAATTACACGGGGGTGATCAGTCAATGGTCTCTGCTTCGGTGTCAGGGGTTCATCTTCCCAGACATCAATGCCAGCGCTGTGGATCCTTTTATCATTCAAAGCCCATAATATATCCCGTTCATCCGTTACCGGACCACGTGCCGTGTTGATAATAACAGGCTTATTTTTCATCATGGCGATCGTTTCCCTGTTGATGAGATGATGAGTCTCCTCTGTCAGGTTACAATGAATGGATATTACATGACTTTCCGTCAGAAGTTCCTTTAATCCCGTCCGGATCACTCCTGCCTTCTTAAATTTCACTTCGGATATATAGGGATCAACGCCAAGGACCTTTTTAAACAGCGGATGGCAGTTTAAAGCAAAACGGCTTCCGATACGGCCCAGTCCAATAATGCCCAGTGTTTTATCATGTAATTCAAAAATATCCTGAATTGGAGGTTTCCCGAATCGTTTGTGTATATCCTCTTCGCCCCTTGGTAAGGAACGCAGGCAGGCAAACAAAAGCGCCATGGCATGATCTGACACACAATATGTTGCATAACCCTGAACGTTGGCCACTTTTACATGTCGTGCTTTTGCCTCCGCTAAATTGATGTTGTCATAACCTATTCCATAACGCACAATAGCGCGCAACTGTGGACACTGTTCAAGAAAAGCACTGTCAATAAGTGTCTGCCTGATAAATAAACCGGTCTTGTCCCTTGAAAATTCAACTTTATCATCAATAGACCCGAAATGATCTTCAAAAATTTCCAGTTCGTATCCGAATTTTTTAACAAACTTCTGTTCCAATTCATAGGAATCATATCCTGAATCAAGTACTCCTATTTTCACTTATCGATCTGGTTTAATTAAATATGGTTTTGGCCGTACGACTTCCACTTCGATCTGGCTGAATACCTGTTTTGCCGTGGTGATCCCCTCCACCGGTCGTACAGGATCTTCAGTCCCACAGGGTTTTATACTCATCCCGAATAATCCGGGTGAAATTTTATTTCCTGGTTCGATTTCAATGATTCCCTGATAGACCAGGGCAGGCTGACCGTTACCGAATTCATCAGATATCATTTTAACAGGGTCGTTTTCCCTGTAAAATTCGTTATAATCCCCAGCAAGGTTCATTTCTATCCAGCATTGATACGTTGTTTGAGTGGAAACCCTCAATCGGATGATAAAAAGGTCTTCCCTGGGTGTGGCGCCCGATACGGCGTCGGTTCCAATACCCTTCTCTTGCTCCCCAGAAGATTTATTACTGGTATTGATGTAAGACCAGAAAGGCAAGGCAACCGGAACATCAGGCTTGCCTTCCCAATCGTCGTTAAATGCCCTGTGTGTGACGTAAACATTTGTATAATCTCCCTGGCTGTTCTCCACCCAGATTGCGAAGGTAGGCGGTTCCCCGTAGGCGGACAACAAGACAAGTTCCCTGTTAATGCGGATTCTGAATTCCAGTTCGGTTTTATTCATAGTCCGCAGGTAAGAGAAGGCAACTAAAACCAGGAGGATGACCAGTACGCCTGCCAGAAATTTTTTCCAGTATTTACCCCGCATATCCCGCTGCCTATTTAAACGATTTCAGGCAATTGAAATCCTTCCCTGTAATGCCCGGTAGCTATCCGATTTGCTTCCGGATTGTTTTTGATGAATTCGGTTTCGGGGTCGATCTCCAGCCTATGATTTCCCAGTCTCAGGGACAAGTTTGCATAATGAAGCATGGAAGAGCTAAGGTGACCCTGTACGATATTGGCATTAGGCACATTTCTTGAACGTATGCAGTCAAGGTAATTCCGCAGGTTGTCCTGCAATGGGAATCTTCCCGGAATCTGTTCGATCATTTCCCCTTCATTTCCATAGATCTGCCATCCCCCTCCCATCCTGCCCAGGATCATCATGGCTTCGGTTCCCTGGATGATCACCTTTGAACTGTTGGTGGTCCAGTCCGGGAACTGATCGCTGTACCGGATCTCCGGTGAGGTTTTAATCATATATCGGCAGAATTCCCCTGCCTGAAAATTGATCGTATAATCTCTGAAATCATAGACAACATTCAATACATCCGGGATTTCCCGCCGATCATCCACAGAAAAACGTCCCCCGACAGTGCTCACCGACCGTGGCACTCCGGGATTGCCCATCACATATCGCATCAGGTCCATCTGATGTATACCGTCTTCCATGCACATCCCGGCACTGTATTCCCAGTAATAATGCCACGATTTATTCCTTGATATGCTGTAAGGGGCCATGGCTGCCGGTCCCAGCCACATGTCCCAGTCAATATAATCCGGGGCCGATTCTTCCGGTTTTTCATTCAGCGGTACCGGGCCATTGAGGAATCCGATCACCGAAACATTCAAAATCTTGCCAAGTTTTCCGGATTTTACATATTCGGCCGCTTGCCCGTTATAGGCTGCACTTCTGTTCTGCAGGCCACATTGCAGGATCCTGTCATATTTTGCAGCTGCGTGGGCCAGTTGCTGCCCTTCGTGAACATTGTGTGTAATACATTTTTCCAGGTATACATCCTTGCCGGCCTGCATGGCCCTGAGTGATGCCAACGTATGCCAGTGTGTAGGCGTAGCGATGATCACAGCATCCACATCCCTGTCATCAAAGATCCTTCGCATATCCCGGATACGTTCAGGATTATATCCCTGAATTTTACCCAACTCATCAATAACCCTTCCGCCACGTGTGTCATCAACATCACAGACATATTTGAATTCCGTATTGGCATTTAAACTGCTCATCTCGAGAGCCAGGTTACTTCCCCAGCCCCCTGCCCCGATGAGCGAGAGGATGATCTTATCATTTGATCCTGAAACTGATTTTCCGGCAGCCAGTGGGGTTGATTTGTATTCAGGAACCTTCATCGAATCCTGCTCCACAACCAGGCTGTTACCGGAATCTTTAGAATGGCAGGAAGACAGGTTCAGTCCGACGGTACCGAGAAGTGAACTGACCAGAAAATTTCTCCTTTTCATGAATATTAAATTTATTATAAATAATTAAAAATCAATAATATATACCTTATTCTTCAATCGTAACTTTAATAAGGTCCCATTTTTTATGAAAATACTAATATGAATTGACAGCCAGCATTGAAGCCAATTTAACTTAATTAAAATATCAAGGGTCATCCATGTTTTCCTGTATGTGAAAAGGGATATTGGCAACGGCCACATTCTTATGACCATCGAAAACATAGACAAACAGGCGCAGATTACTGCCCTTTTCTAACGGGACTTCAAATTTTATCGATCTTCCATTTTCTTTTTTATCTCTGACGGCACGTTCAACAGCTGGAGGTTTCGTTTCCCCCTGGCCCGCATATGCCCCGAAATTTTTATTCTCAGGCACCAGCTCCCATTCGATTTTCAGGGAATCATGATCAGGGTCCCTGGCGTATACCCGTGCTTCATACAGGGAACCCGGTTCCAGTGACACGTTATCCAAGGCATTCAGACCATCAATTTGCAGGGAATCGATTACAGGTGATCTGTTTTCAGGCCATTTTCCCGTCCATTCATAATGCATTACCTCTACCGCCTCTTTTTCAGATCCATCATCATGGAACATGTTATACCAGGTATGGGTCCTTTCCTGCCGGTTGCTGGTCCATAAAAAAACATAGGAACCCACACACCACGGATCTGCGAGGATCAAATTTTCATATCTTTCCTTGTAAACCATGGCTTTTTCCGTACTGGTTTCCTCGATCACAACCCCCCATTTTGTCCGGGGAACCTGCCAGTGTCCGCTTGGGCCCCATTCGGTAACGGCATAAGGCTTATTCCACTGGTATTCTCTAAGCCATCCGGGGATCTCCCAGATATCGGCATAGGCATTAATCCCCAGCACATCCAGATCCGGACATCGTTCAATGAGGTCTTTCAGCTTTTCATTTTTGCCTCTGCCTATAACCGTCATGACAGGGTGATCCGGATCGGCCTCATGGATCATCCTGGCAATTTCATTCACCGCATCCCACATGCTGAGATTATAATCAAGATCACCGGGGATATGATCCAGTTCATTTCCAATAGCCCAGGCCAGAATTGCCGGATGATCCTTGTGAGACTGGACGATCTCCTTCATTTTCTCATATTGTTCGCGTACAGCCTGCGGATCGCCATAATCAAATCCATCCCTTTCCGCCCTGACTGGTAATCCGAACAAAACAGTCAGGTTGAGCCGCTGTGCTTCATCCAGAACCTCAATCACATCCTCGTGATAACCGATCCGTACGGAATTGCCCCCATATGCTGCAACTTTATCCATATAGCGGGTCCGGAGGGTTCGTGCACCTTTTATGAAGTAGGGTTCTCCGG
>JAGTVG010000134.1 GCA_018224645.1 Cyclobacteriaceae bacterium | reverse complement strand
TCTGACTTTTCAGCAAAATGCCTGAAATAACCGGCCTCCCGGCTGCCTCAGTTAACCGGCAGGTTTCCTTTTTCAATTTCTTCTATCTTTATGCCAACAGCATTTTTATCAGGTTTTATTATCCTGCCCTTGTGTTTTGTATATACGTAGGTAAATTCTGCACCAAAAAACAGGATTAAAACGGAATAATAAACCCAGACCAGCAGGAGGACCAGGGATCCAGCCGCACCATAGACATCACTGAAACTGCTTGTCGACAGATAATAGCTGATCAGATATTTTCCCCCGGTAAAAAAGATGGTTGTGACGATTGCACCTATCCATACATCTTTCCATTTGATCTGGGCATCGGGAAGCACCTTATATATGGATGCAAATACCAGGAGGATAATTCCCAATGAAAACAATATGTTCACGGTAAGAAAAATATAATAGCTGAAGCCAGGCAGGTAATCAGAGATCGTATGACGAAGTAACGCGATGAGTGTATCAGCCATCAGGGAAACAAGGATCAAAAATCCGATCGAAACTACCATGGCAAGAGACAATAACCTGTTTAAAAGGAACCTTACAAAGAATTTCTTTGGTTTTGGCCGTATCCGCCAGATGTAATTCAGGCTGTCCTGGAGAGAGACAAAAACAGTTGTTGCACTGATAACCAGGGTTACTGCACCAATGATTTTCATAATATTCGATTCCTCTGAAATGGAGGCTCGGCTGAGAACGGATTCAATCTGTTCGGCGCTGCTTTCACCCATCAGCAGCTTTGTCTGTTTTATCAGTTCATTCCTGACCTCATTATCCTCAAAAAAGAATGAACTTGCGATCATGACTGAAATAATAGCAATTCCCGGCAAGGAAAGAATGGTATAATATGCAATGGTTGCGCTATACTGAAACGGATTATCATTAAAAAATTTTGTAACGGTATCCTTCAGTATTTGCCACCACATGTAATATGGTATTTTCATATCCGGATTTTTTACGGGCAATTTTATTCCAAGATCCTTTTCCGGATTATTTATGATAATTTTCATGATCATAAATAATCACAGAACCAGTTTTTGATCAATAGAAACCAGAAATAATCGGGCCAAATTTGTTGTTGAGAATGATCAGAAAGGCAAAAAGTGATAATCAGTTGGCGAAAAGCCTGATCCTGATTATTTTTTCCATTGTAAATACCTCATTACCAATAAATAATAAATTTTGCCAGAGGATTTTAGGCAATCTGGATTAACAGCCACTTAATTCATCAGGAAATTAAAATAGAATTCCGGATGTAGAAGTATATCTACGTCCGTCAACCGGCTCATTGATGTAATCAAGGAATTATCCCGAACAGATAAATTCCAGCCTAAATCAGGTCTTCCGTCTAATGAACTTCCCAGGAATTTTTTCCTTTGAAAAGGGTAAAAAGATCCGGTTTACCACCCTGATTATATGCTTTTTCCTTCTGTTCATGTAAAAGATCTTCATACGCAGGCCGCTGGATGGCATAGAGTACACCCAATGGCCGTGGAAATTTCGGATCGTGTGAAAATCTGCTTAATATGGACGCCTTTGTCGGATCCGTTTCGTCATGGATCCATAGCTCGTCCTGAGAAATTCCATTGGATAGGGAAACGATCACAGGCTTCAATCCATCCAGTTTTATTCCCTTGTCTTCCAGATTTCCGAAAATCAGGGGTTTACTATGTTCCAGGGTCAATGTATTCTCCTTTTTAAAGGATTTATCGGTGTAGATTGAAAACGCTCCGTCATTGAAAACATTGCAGTTCTGGTAGATCTCGACAAATGAAGCCCCCTTATGATCGTTGGCCCGTTTCAGCACGTTACGTAACAATTGCGGATCCACATCCAATCCCCTCGCAACAAAACTTGCATCGGCACCTAAAGCAAGCGCCAGCGGATTAAAAGGGGAGTCAATTGTGCCCCACATGGCTGTTTTATTGATCGTCCCGATGGGAGAGGTGGGCGAATACTGGCCCTTTGTCAACCCGTAAATTTCGTTATTGAACAATAATATGTTGACATTAAAATTCCGGCGCAGCAGGTGGATCAGGTGATTTCCGCCAATTGATAAACCATCTCCATCTCCGGTTATAATCCATATATTGAGATCCCGGCGGATGGCGCGTAATCCTGAGGCTATGGCTGTTGCCCGTCCATGGATCGAATGCATGCCATAGGTATTCATATAATATGGGAATCGTGAAGAGCATCCTATGCCAGAGATAAAAACGGTTTCTTCCCGGGGCACATTAACTTCTGCAAGTACCGCCTGGACCTGCTTCAGGATGGAATAATCTCCGCATCCCGGGCACCATCGGATTTCCTGATCCGAGGCATAATCCTTGCCCGGCATGGTTATTTTTGTTTTTGCCTGGTCCCTGGTTTTGATCCCGGCCGGAGCTTTAATCTTCATCTTAGGTTTCACGGATAACCTCCTTTATAACTTTTAGAATTTCATTTTTGATTTCCGTTTTGGTAAACGGTAAACCTTTGATCTTATTCATGCCAATGGTTTTAAGCTCATACTTTTCACGAATGATCCTGATCAATTGTCCATTGTTCAATTCCGGGATCAGTATGTAATCATAATGACTGAGTATTTTTTCCAGATTCCTTGGAAATGGCTTGATATACCGTAAATGGGTAAAGCCTATCCCTTTAATATTTTCCTGGATCAGCTCTTTAACGGCTGAAAGGGAAGCCCCATATGTAGATCCCCATCCCATTACGAGCATTTTTCCTGATTTATCGCCTGCCTCAATTTCCTGTTCCGGAAGATATTCGGCAATTTTTTCAACCTTCTGTTCCCTGATCTTAACCATTTTTTCATTGTTATCCGGATCATAGGACACATTTCCAGTCTCATGTTCCTTGGACAATCCGCCGATCCGGTGTTCAAATCCCGGAATTCCCGGTACAGCCCAGGGTCTCGAGAGTTTTTCATCCCGCAGGTATGGCAAAAATTTATCATCCCGGATGTGGGATTTGTCCGCCAGGGAAATTTTAATTTCAGGAAGGCCGTCAGGATCCGGGATCTTCCATGGGCTTGATCCATTGCCAAGATAACCATCACTAAGTACCAGAACAGGGGTCATGTGTTCAATGGCCACTTTCCCGGCCTCGTATATGATGTTAAAACAATCGGAAGGAGATTTTGCGGCCATAACCGGCAGGGGTGTTTCCCCGTTCCTGCCATAAAATGCCTGCAGAAGGTCGGATTGTTCTGTTTTGGTCGGCATTCCGGTCGATGGTCCTGCACGTTGCACATTAATGATAATCAAGGGGATCTCAAGGGCAACTGCCAATCCGATCGCCTCTGTTTTCAGGGCGATACCCGGACCGGATGAAGCGGTGATGCCCAGCCCTCCGCCGAATGATGCACCAATGGCGGCTGTTACCGCAGCAATCTCGTCCTCCGCCTGAAAGGTATAGACAAATTGCCGCATACGGGCCAGATCATGAAGTATATCACTGGCAGGAGTGATTGGGTATCCTGCGAAAAAGATATCCAGCCTGGTTTTCTGGGCGAGGGAAACGATGCCCAGTGCAATGGCTTCATTTCCCCGGATATTGCGATAAATCCCTTTTTCAAGACGTGCAGGCCTTACATTGATATTCGGCGTGGTTGCTTCCACCGTAATCCCAAAATTATAACCTGCTTTGAGCACTTTGATGTTTGATTCTGCCACGACCGGATTATGAAGGAATTTCTTTTTCAAAAATTCTTCTGTAAAATCCGTTTTCCGGTTGAAAAGCCAGTAAACGAAACCCAGGGCAAACATATTTTTCGACCTGTCTATTTCCTTGATGCTTAAGCCTGAATTTTCGAGGGCATTTCTTGTGAATTGCGAGATCGCTATTTTATGCACAACAAAATCAGCCAACAGCTTCTCATCATCCATCGGATTTTTCGAAGGATCATATTTTGCCAGACGGATGTTTTTGTCGTCAAAACCATCCTTGTTGAGGATCAGTGTCCCTCCAGGTTTCAGGAATGAGATGTTCGTCTTTAAGGCTGCGGCATTCATGGCTACCAGCACGTCATATTCATCTCCGGGAGTATGAATCTCACGGCTGCCAAAATGCAGTTGAAATCCGGATACACCATAAAGCGTTCCCTGGGGTGCACGGATTTCAGCCGGAAAATC
>JAGTVG010000133.1 GCA_018224645.1 Cyclobacteriaceae bacterium | reverse complement strand
GGACGCAAAGAAATACAGGGAATGTGCCTCTTAGAGAACGCTGAGGAACTGTAAACCACGGAGGACGCAAAGAAATACAGGGAATGTGCTACTTGGAGAACGCTGAGGAACTGTAAACCACGGAGGACGCAAAGGAATACAGGGAATGTGCCTCTTGGAGAACGCTGAGGAACTGTAAACAACGGAGGACGCAAAGGAATACAGGGAATGTGCCTCTTGGAGGGCGAGGAGGAACTGTAAACAACGGAGGACGCAAAGGAACACAGAAAATGTGCATCGTGGAGGGCGAGGAGGAACTCTAAACCACGGAGGACGCAAAGGAATACAGGGAATGTGCATCTTGGAGGGCGAGGAGGAACTATAAACCACTGAGGGCACAAAGGAATACAGGGAATGTGAATCGTGGAGGGCCAGGAGGAACTGTAAACCGCGCTAGAGGCGTAAAGTAAAACAGGGAGTGTGAATCATGATGGGCATGGTGGGATATACGGCAGATTTATTGGAGACAGGCCTACCAAATATAAATATCCAGTAGGAATTTTTATAAGGTTGATAGGACGCTGTGCCAGGTGAATGCAATTTGACAGATTGTCTTATTCTATGCTGGGTGATTCGGCAAAATCAATTTGCCTGCCTGCATATGATTCTGCATAAGTTTATGCGTGCGATTGGCGTGCTTGGAGTAATCAGGTACTGGTTAAAACCGGAAATTGTAATTCACCTTAAACCGGACTGTATTTTCCTCCATGATCATACGGTCCCGTTCGCTAGAAGATTGCATAACAGAATTCCAGACAAGGAAGACTTCATTTCCTGGTTTCAGGATCCACCGGAACCGTGATTGCCATCCCCATTTTTCAGTTACATTATCATATTGTATATAATTTGATAATGAAATATCCGGGCTAAAATAAACATCGGCATTGATGCGGTACACCCTTGTGGTAAACATACCTTCCGGCAGGTCCACGTGATTTTGCTCATATTCTATTCCGATAAAAAACGGCACCCCGATTTTATAGCCTGCCTTGATATCAAATGACCTCATTGATCCGTCAAAAAATTTCCCCCAGGTATAGTCAAAAGCGATCCACATGTTCCGTCGTGGCGCAGTGGATAATTCAACTCCCTGTTCCCAGAAATCATAGGAACCGGCAGAAATTGTTATGGAGTCACTGGGGAAGATTTCAAAATCAGCATCGAGATGTTCGAAGGTATTGCTCAGGGAATATTCTGCTTTTTCCCCGGAAAGGAACTCAAATTCAACGGGTTTAATAAAAATATCCCTTGTAAGCAGGTTATTTTTCATGTCCGTAATCAGATTGATCATTCCACCTGTATTGATTTTCATGATTCCCATCTTATTCGGTCTCGGACCTACAAACAACTCACCATATGAATTCCGGATACCTATTCTGGGTATAAAACCAATTCCTGCCCTGAAATTTTCACCGATTTCCTGGTAGCCAAGCCTGATATTTAAAAAATCGTTGGGATAGGCGATATCTGCACCGTAGGAAAAATCCTTACCTGCCAATCCAATCGTGTTGGATTTTAGACCGAATGCAGTGAATGTCAGGTTTCTGCTACCCCGGAATTTTGAAGAAGCAACCTTAAAGTCCAATCCGGTAAGCCAGTTTCCTTCGGCTCCGATCGCATCTCCTTTTGTTCCAAGAAATCCCACATAGGATTGTTTTCCTATGTTTCTGGTTACTCTTGCGACAGTAAAATTTCTGTAGGAAGTGTCGGTCTTATCGGTAATATTGAGGGCACCGATATTCCACTTGCCTGTCTGACCGGCTATTTTTAAGCCGGCAATGATTGGAATCGGATTTCCGTCCGCATCGAGTCCGATTCTTCTGGAGAAATAGGGAATCATATTTGTCCCGTAACGGTTCTCATCGTCACCATTGAAGCCAAAATTAAAGTAATTCGCCCCATCAAGGAAGAACTGCCGTTTTTCAGGGAAAAACAGTGCAAACCGGGTCAGGTTTACCTGGCGGCCGTCAACTTCTGTCTGGGCAAAATCCGTGTTGATGGTTAATGCAGCATTCAGTCCGCTTCCGATCTGATAAAAAATGTCCCCTCCGAAATTATAGACCAATTCATTTTTTTCGCCATTTTTCTGGTTAAGTCCGACGAGGCCGTAGGGTCTGATATCGAGCCCGTATCCTTGTGACATTCCTTCCAGCCCAGTTAACAATCCTGCATCAGAGATCTGGAATCTATAAGAATTCAGATTTGCTTCTGGCCAGTATGAGGCCTCCAGTCTGCGCCGGATATTCCGGATGAATTTTATTCCCCAGGTCCCCTGGCCTGGTCGGAATCTCAATGTTTTAAATGGAATGGCAATCTCAGCCTCCCACCCGAAATCCTGGATCTTTGCCCGGCCTTCCCACAATCCATCCCATTCCTTGTTGAATGCTGCCCCGTTTTCACTCACAAGCGCATCACCGATCGATCCCCTTGGCCCGATCTGGAACCAGAATCCATTCCGCTGATCATGATAAGTATCAATGATCACCTGCACCCGGTCATCCTCACCCAGGCTGATGTCGCGTTTAAGTTCCTTGGCGGTGATACGTTTCGGATCATCAAAACATCGGAATCCTATATATAGGGTCCTTTCATCATAAAAAATATAAATATCCGTTTTTTCGGAAACAGGCTGTCCCGTATCCGGTTCCCTTTGATAAAATTCATTGACCACAGTCGCTATTTCCCAGGCAGGATCATTTAAATATCCGTCGATCCTGGGGGATTGATCGATCCTTACAGCCCGGATTTCCTTATTGCCGGCTATGCCCTGTGCGTGGAGAAACCCTGGGATCAGGAGAATGGAAAAAAGTAAATGGACTGTTGTTATCAGAAAATAAAAATTTTGACCAATAATGCATATCCTGTTCATCCGTAAGCCTGAAAAAATTAGACTAATATTAAAAAATTTATCTATGAATTACCGGGTAAAATTAATTTAAAATTTTAAGGTAATTCTGAAGAGGCAGGATATAAGATCAGAAACATGGCAAAGTTAAAACAGGTTGCGCTTGTATGGAAAGCCTTATATTCCTGTTTCAGTTATTGATGTGGGCTTCTGGGGATAAGCTGATCGGCAAACAAAATATGAATTAGGGACAGAAACAAATGCTTGAATTCCTGTGGTGGAATTCTAACTTTCATTGATTATCTTTATCAATCTTGAAAATTATCGATTCATTAGATCAAAATTTTTTATTATGGATACCACTCGGAGAAATTTTATTGCCAAAACCGGCAGGATTATAGCAGGGACCGGAATTGCCGCCACAATACCTTTTGCACAAACCATGGCCAGGAAGATCAGTGCCAATGATACGGTTGTGGTGGGATTGATTGGATGTAATGGAATGGGATTTGCCAACCTGACCAATTTTGTGAAACAGCCTGGTGTTGAGTGTGCCGCTCTTTGCGATATTGACGAAAATGTGCTTGATAAAAGAAGTAAGGATCTGCAGGATCTGACCGGCAAGAAAGCGGAACGATTTGGGGATTACCGCAAAATGCTGGAACGGAAGGATATCGATGTGATGATTATCGGAACCCCTGACCACTGGCACTGTCTTCAAATGGTGGAGTCAGTTGCTTCGGGGAAGGATGTATATTGTGAAAAACCATTGGCGAATTCCATCAGGGAGTTGGATATTATGGTGAATGCCGCCAGGAAATATAACAAAGTTGTCCAGGTAGGTCAGTGGCAACGGAGCGGCCCCCACTGGAAAGCGGCCATCGATTTTGTTGATTCTGGTAAGTTGGGAAATATCCGGACCGTTAAAACATGGGCATACCAGGGTTGGATGAAACCAGTTCCCGTTCTCCCCGATGAACAAGTTCCTGCAGGAGTAGATTATGATTTCTGGTTGGGTCCTGCTGATAAAAGACCTTTTAACCGGAACCGGTTCCATTTTAATTTCAGGTGGTTCTGGGATTATGCAGGCGGATTGATGACGGATTGGGGCGTTCATATCATTGATTTCGGACTTTATGGCATGAAAGCAGAAGCCCCGTTATCGGTCATGGCATCCGGAGGTAAATTCGCCTATCCCGATGACGCCTCCGAGACCCCGGATACTTTACAGGCGATTTATGAATTTGATAATTATACCATGATCTGGGAACATGCAACAGGAATCGACGGTGGACCTTATGGCAGGACGCATGGTGTTGCCTTTATCGGCAATAACGGAACCCTTGTGGTTGACCGGGGCGGATGGGAAGTGATCCCCGAGAAGGAAAATGGACAATATAAAATGGAAGCGATCCCTCCGCAGCGAGGAGGCGGCCGTGATCTTGAATTACATGTACAGAATTTCCTGGAATGCATCAAAACCAGGGAAAAACCAGCCTGTGATGTGGCCATTGCTGCAAATACTGCAAAAGTTGCCCATATGGGAAACATAGCTTTTAAAACGGGAAGGAAAATTTACTGGGATAAAAATGCAAACCAGTTTATCAATGATGATGAGGCCAATCAACTGATGGAGCCTGAATACAGGGATCCCTGGAAACTTCCTGCAGTATAGGCTATCAATTTTTAAAGATCAGTTTTTAATGTGAAAATAAAATCGGTTCGGATCCTGTCGAAATCATCGGTTAATTGAATAATAATTCTGACATTCAGAAAATTGGATTGGCTACTGCTTTCTCCATTGTGGTAGCCAACATGATCGGGACGGGTGTGTTTACCAGCCTCGGATTTCAGGTGGCTGAGATAAGATCGGTTTTTGCATTACTGATGCTCTGGTTGATCGGAGGCCTGATTGCCCTGAGCGGAGCCCTCAGTTATGGTGAACTTGCTGCCGCATTACCCAGGTCCGGGGGCGAATATCATTTTCTGTCAAAGATCTACCATCCGGTCCTGGGATTCCTGGCGGGTTGGGTTTCAATCCTGGTGGGATTTGCAGCACCAACCGCCCTGGCTGCTATGGCAATGGGTTCCTATGCGCAATCCTTCGTTCCCTTTGCCTATCCGGGCCTGTTTGCCATATCCGTGGTGGTGATACTTTCGTTAATCCACTCATTTCAGATCAGATTTGGTGGTAAGTTTCAGCGGGTGGTGACATTTCTGAAAATTGGGCTCATCGTGTTTTTTATTGCCAGTGGTTTTTTTATCAATGAACCCCAGACTCTCAGGATTTTACCTGGAACATCAGACTGGAAACAGGTCTTCAGCCCTTCCTTTGCCGTTTCCCTGATTTTTGTATCCTATGCATTTTCCGGCTGGAACGCATCGGTCTATATAACCGATGAGATCAGACAGCCTGCCAGGAATATTCCCTGGTCACTGATCCTGGGCACCCTGACCGTAACCATTCTTTATTTTCTCCTGAATTTTGTATTTCTGTATACGGCTCCCTTATCTGCCCTGGAGGGAAAGATAGAAATCGGGTTTATATCTGCCACATACATATTCGGGGAATCGGGGGGGAAGATCATGTCGCTGGTGATCACGCTCCTGCTGGTTTCAACCCTGAGTGCGATGATCTGGATCGGGCCCCGTGTTACCATGGTTATGGGTGAGGACTACCGCATTCTCCGGTTTCTGGCGAAAAAAAACCGATATGGGGTTCCGGTACTGGCCATCTGGGTGCAGGCGGCAATCACCATGATCCTGATCGTTTCTTCAACCTTTGAGGAGGTGCTCGTATATGCCGGTTTTGTGCTGAATATTTTTACCTTGCTGAGTGT
>JAGTVG010000132.1 GCA_018224645.1 Cyclobacteriaceae bacterium | reverse complement strand
CGATCCTTGCCGGCGTAGGACAGAAATTTGTTTACTATAATTATGCGGACGTAAATGGATGTGCCAATACTTACCTGGATTCAATCCTGGTGAACCCGACACCTGACATCGATTTCGGTATCGATCCTGCGGTCTGTGAAAATGCCGATCAGATTCCGTTAACGGCAACGCCAACCGGCGGGACCTTTGAAGGAACGGGAGTTACATCCCTCGGGGGTGGGTCCTATATTTTTGATCCGGATGTAGCCGGAGTTGGTGATCACCTGATTTCCTATGCCTTTACTGACCCTGAAACCGGGGCCACGGATACGGCATTCCAGCAGGTTAGCGTCCTGGCCGTTCCTATGCCTGATTTTTCGATCGATTCCTTTACCTGCGTGGATTCGCTGATCCGGTTTACCGATCAGTCCACCATTGATCCATCAAGCACGATTACCGAATGGATTTGGAAATTCGGTGATGGGAGTGAGGATACGGCAAGGAATCCCCGGTACCAGTATGAGGCTGCCGGAATCTACTATGCCACCCTGCGGGTATTTTCACAACCTGTATTGTCAACGGTTTGCACGGATATCACCGGGCTTGTGGAAATACGCATCGGCGGCCGGCCGGACGTGAAAATGACGGCATCCAATTTTGTTTCCGGAGACATTACACAATTTACCGACCTGACCACCTTCCCCGAAGGTATCGCCGATGATGCGGTTGCCACCTGGAATTGGGATTTCGATGATGGGAATTTCGGGACAGAACCTAATCCTGCCCATGCTTATGCAATAGACGGCAAATATACGGTCTACTTGGATGTACAATCGGCAAGGGGTTGTGTGGACCGGGATTCATTGAGGATCGCCATCATTCCGGTGGTACAGCAGATCGATCCTGTGGCAGGATGGACGGATGATTTTGAGTTCCTCGATGCCTGGGTTGCTGAACCCATCGAGGATACATTGAATTCATGGATGTTGGGATTCCCCTCAGGCAATGTCATCAATGGTCCTGCCGGAGGACAGAATGCCTGGGTTACTTCGCTGACCGGCACCTACAATAACCTGGAAAAATCATGGCTGAAATCCCCTGCCTTCGATCTCACCGGGTTAACCAAACCTATGGTCCAGTTCAATTACTGGTCGGATATGAATGCCACAACGGATGGGGTTACCATGGAATATTCCATCGATGGCGGGGCCAACTGGCGGCTGATCGGGAATAAAGAAGGCCTGGAGCCTACAGGAACCCAGTGGTATGGCATTAACTGGTATGACGGGGACAGGCTTTTCAATGTGTTTGATGAAATTGAAGGTGTACCTGATAATCCGAACAAGGTGGGATGGACTGAACCAAGCAATGGATGGAAAACCGCCCGGATCTACCTCGATCCCATCATTGAACGGCATGGATACGGCGATCCGGTGATCTTCCGGTTCACCCTTGAAGCAGGAGCGACATCCATCGGGGACAATAAAAATTTCGAAGGATTCGCCATCGATAATTTTACGATCAAGAACAGGACACAGAATATCCTGATCGAACAGTTCGTGGATTTCAGCAGTAATCCGACACAGTTCTTCATCAGGAATCAGATGTATCCTTTTGTATATGACACCATGACGTATACGGATCATGGACGGAATGTTACTGACGTGATCTATCTCGAAACCCATTATAATTTTTCTGGAGGAGATGAGATTTATAAGGAAACGCCGGGAATAGCAGCGCGGTATGACTTTTATGGAGGCAATGCAGGCACCAGTACGAGTCCGCAAGATACCAAAGCTGATGGTGTAATTGGAGAAAAGAGTAATTTACTGATGAAGAATGATGTATTGAGAAGGGCGCTGTACGATCCAAAATTTGGTATGGTGCTGACGGTTGATGAGGCATTCAATTCTGAGCCTGAAAGAACAGCGATATCCGTTAAGGTTATTCTTAATTCGAATGAAGATTTTGATGAACAGATCAAACTTTACGTGGTTGTGCTGGAAGATAATTTCGATAAATTTACTTTCCAGAATATCTCTGTTCAAAGGAATTTGGGACGACAGATGATCTCCAATGTTCCTGATGCACCATCTACCGGAGGGATACCATTAAAATCTCAATGGTCCACAGGAGAACAGGAGATCATTGAATTTACGGCTGAGCTGGTCGGGTTTACCGCCGGCAACCCGGATGAATTCAAGGTGATTGCCTTTGTCCAGAACCAGGAAAATCAGGACATCTATCAGGCCGTAATTACAGACAGTCCATATTCCAAGGAACCGAAACCTGTTGGTATCGAGGATGAAATCGCGCATGAAGACCTTAAACAGATCAATATCTACCCGCAGCCCGCACAACATTATACTGTTGTGGATTTTGGCATGGAATTATCCCGCGATTATGACTGGGAGATCATCGACCAGCGCGGTGTGGTTATTGGCAGGGGAATGGTCCCGGAAGGGCAGACAGGCTTTGAGATCAATACCGGATTATTGCCCAATGGCATCCACTTCCTGCTGATCGGGGATAACCAGGGCCTTAAGATATACCGGAAACTTTCCGTCATTCATTGATCCTGCCATCAAAGGCCGCAAAGATTGTTCACGCGAAGGTTCGCAATGATTATGTGCGCAAAGACCGCAAAGGAAACGCAAACAGACCGAAGATTCATGCCAGGACTTCAATTACTATTCATGCCATGACTCCGGGTCATGGCTTGAATAGTACTGCTTAATAACAACAAAAAAGGCCCCACCCGGGGGCCTCTTTTATTTTTTAATCCGGAGGCACGAGGACTATTTTATATACAGAGACTTAATGTCACTAACAATATTCATCGAAAACTTCCACGAGGTGATCGGCGATCATTACAGCCGGTCTTCCTTCTATATGATGACGTTCGATAAAATGGATGAGTTCTCCATCCTTGAACAAGGCGATGGATGGGGAACTGGGAGGATACGGCGCCGTATATTCTCTTGCTTTTGCCGTCGCTTCCATGTCTACACCAGCAAAAACCGTTACCAGATGATCCGGTCTTTTCGTACTTCTGCTCACGGCCAGTTTCACACCCGGCCTGGCAGCACCTGCGGCACAACCGCAAACCGAATTGATCACCATCAGGGTCGTGCCCTTATGATCCTCCAGGTGCGCCTCCACCTGCTCCGGAGTTTTTAATTCGTTAAATCCAATTTCAACTAAATCTTCCCGCATCGGGGCTACTAACTGTTCTGGATACATAGTTTGTTTTTTTAATATTATAGAAAACCTAATTCATATTTGGCAACTTCCGACATCATGTCCTGTGTATAGGGAGGGTCGAAAGTCAATTCAACCGTCACGTCATTCACGCCCGGTATTGCCCTCAGCTTTGAATCGACCTCACTGGGTATGGATTCTGCTGCAGGACAGGCAGGAGAGGTGAGGGTCATGAGTATGTAAAGATTATTTATGGGAAATACATTGATCTCATAGATGAGGCCGAGTTCATAAATGTCTACAGGAATTTCGGGATCATAAACACTTTTTAAAGTCTGCACGACCTTTTCCCTGAGATTCGGATCTGATGACTGATTTTTTGCTTCTTCACCCATACTACATTACTTATGTTTGTTGCTGCAATTTTGTTTTATATGCCAGTGCATAAAGTTTTATCTGTTTGATCATGGCGGTCAGGCCGTTTGACCGCTGCGATCCGATGACCTTGTTCATTCCGATCTTTTCAATAAAATACAGGTCTGCATGAATGATATCATCCAATGACTGCCCGGATAAGGTACGGACCAGGAGGCTGATCAATCCCCTGGTAATATCCGTATTGCTGTCGGCATTCAGGATCAGCTTGTGGTCTTCCACTTCCGCATTCAACCAAACTTTAGACTGGCATCCTTTGATCAGGTTTGAATCTACCTTGAATTTATCCTCCAGGAGTTCGAGTTTATCGCCAAGTTCCATAATATAGAATACAATACTTTCCATATCATTCCCAAGGATCGAAAACTCCTCGATGATCTCGTCCTGTATCCGATTGATGGATTTATCGCTCACCTTCTTTTGATCTTAATGATTTTCAATAGCCGCTCTGTCAGAAAATCAATTTCTTCAAACGTATTATAAACTGAAAAAGATATCCTGGCGGTCCCTTCAATTCCAAACCGCTTCATCAATGGTTGGGTACAGTGATGACCGGTCCTGATGGCAATTCCAGCCGCATCAAGCAACATCCCGATATCGAAAGCATGCAGATCCTCAATAATAAAGGATACCACACCGAGTTTCTCCCTGGCCGTTCCGATAATCCGTAATCCTTCAATTTTACTCAATCGTTCATGTGCATGGGCCAACAGGGCTCTTTCATGCTGCAGAATGAGTGGTTTTGATATTTCAAGAATGAATTCAAGGGCGGTCCTGAACCCGATAACATCGGCAATATTGGGTGTTCCGGCTTCAAATTTAAAGGGGAGATCATTGTATGTGGTTTTTTCAAAGGTAACTTCCCTGATCATCTCCCCGCCCCCTCGGTAGGGCGGCATTTCATTGAGAATATCTTTTTTACCGTACAAAATGCCCACCCCGGTGGGGCCAAACATTTTATGGGATGAAAAAGCATAAAAATCGCAATCCAGCTCCTGGACATCCAGAGGAAGATGGGCAGCCGCCTGGGCACCATCGATCAATACCCTGGCACCTGCCAGATGCGCCTTCCGGATGATCTCCGCGACCGGGTTTATCGTGCCCAGGGAATTGGAGACATGTACGATACTTACCAGTTTGGTTCTGGGACTCAGTAACTGATCGAAATGATCCATGATCAGTTCACCAGCATCATTGACAGGAATGATTTTTAAACGTGCACCCCTTTCTGCACAAACCATCTGCCAGGGAACAATATTGGAATGGTGTTCCATTTCGGAGATGATCACCTCATCCCCCGCCTCAAGAAATTTCCTGCCGAATGACTGGGCTACTAGATTGATGCTGTCCGTGGTCCCATAGGTGAAAATGACCTCTTCCATGGAGGAGGCATTCATGAAGGATCTGACCACAGACCTCGTCTGTTCGAATGCATCGGTTGCTTTTTCTGCCAGCGTATGGATACCCCTGTGGATATTGGCATTGTATCCCCTGTAATAACCATCTATGGCATCGATCACCTGGACAGGTTTCTGCGTGGTGGCCGCATTGTCGAAATAGATAAGAGGATTGCCATTGACCTGCTGATCCAGCAGGGGAAATTGTTTCCTGATCATGGCAGGATTGGCTGAAATAACTTCGGTCAATATCCTTTCACTCATCAATTATCAAATTGATAACCCAGTAGTTTATTGATCACTTTCGTAAGGTAATCTTTTACAGGGTCAAGTTCGATTTTGTCAATAATTTCAAAAGCAAAAGCATGCAACAGCAAAGCTTTTGCCGTTCTTTCATCCAGGCCGCGTGATCTCAGGTAGAATAACTGATGGTTATCGAGCTGACCCGTAGTGGCACCATGCGAACATTTCACATCATCCGCCCATATTTCAAGCTGCGGTTTGGTATTGATGGTCGCAGAATCCGTCAGGACAATGTTTTTGTTTGATTGGAAAGCATTGGTTTTCTGTGCATTCTGCCTGACATAAATTTTGCCGTTAAAAATTCCCTTGCCGTTCTTGTCCAGGATCCCTTTATAATTCTCATTGCTGAAACAGTTGGGCTTCTGATGATCGACGGTTGTATGGTTATCAATGACATCATCCCCATCCACAAAATAAAATCCATATAGATGTGATTCGCAATTTTCTTCTTCCAGCAGGAAATTAAGATTATTCCGCAACATTTTTCCGGATAAGGAAAAGGTAAAACTGTTCACCAGGCTGTTTTCCTTCTGATAAATGTTAATGTTGTTAAGCAGGACCTCCTTGCCTCTTTTATGCTGGATCCTGTAAAGGTTAAGCCTGGAACCCTTTCCTGCATAGACTTCGGTAAAGAAATTTTCAAAACCTCCGGCATTTTCCTCAGAAAAGAAATATTCGGCAAGTTCAGCCCGGCTATCCTGCTCTAGCACCATGATGGTTCTGAAATTCCTGAAACTGTTTACATCCTCCGCAGAAGTAATATAATAACAATACACAGGCAGTGTGCTGCTTTTCTTACTGGTTTTTATAAAGATGCCATCCCTGAGGAAGGAGGAATTCAATTCGATAAACGGGTCGTTGTTAACATTATAGGTATCCAGATGATCTTCCAATAATTCTCTGAGTTCAGTTGAGGAAAGCTGATTCAGGTGCTTTATTTCCAGGCCAGCCTCCGGAAGATCCCTGCTTGAATGTTTTTCTGAAAGTCGGCCATCAATAAAAACAAGATGTATGGCTTCCCGGTCATCGAGTTTAGGTGAAAAAACCAGGTGAGCGCCTGGATCCTCCACCTTTTCAGCCAATAAAGGCGATTCCGGGAAATGCCTGTGAACCGGGAAATATTTATATTCTTCTGATTTACGGTCAGGGAAACCTGTTTTCATGAATCGCTCAAAAGCCTGTTCAGCATAGGCGGCGGGGGCACCGTTATTCTGCTTCTGGTGCTTTTCAAAAAGATCTTTCAAGACCTGATTGAGGCTCAACTCCATATTTTTTGTTGCTGTTGGCATAATTACGATCTAAACAAGGGTTGATTTATATTCTTCCTTGATCCAGTCATACCCTTTTTCTTCCAGCTCAAGGGCAAGCTCCCGGGTTCCCGATTTCACTATTTTACCCTGGTAAAGGACGTGAACGAAATCCGGGATGATGAAATTGAGAAGCCGCTGGTAGTGGGTAACCACGATCACCGCCTTATCCTTTGACCGGAGCTGATTTACGCCATTGGCGACAATTTTAAGTGCATCAATGTCGAGGCCGCTGTCGGTTTCATCCAGAATCGATAACTTCGGTTCCAGGACAGCCATCTGAAAGATCTCATTCCTCTTTTTTTCTCCTCCGGAAAATCCTTCATTCAATGCCCTGCTCAATAAGGATTGGTCCATCTCAACCAGTTTCATTTTTTCCCTCAGGTGGGTAAGAAAAGAAACAGCGTCAAGCGGTTGAAGGCCCCTGTACTCCCGGATCTGGTTAAGGGCTGTTTTCAGAAAATTGGTGGTACTTACCCCCGGGATCTCCACAGGGTACTGAAATGCCATGAATATACCTTCTTTCGCCCTTTCCTCCGGTTCCATTTCCATCAGGTCCTTCCCTTCAAATACAATGGTCCCATCCGTCACTTCAAATTCCTCACGGCCAGCAAGGACTGAAGCCAGCGTACTTTTACCGGATCCGTTGGGTCCCATGATGGCATGTACTTCACCGGCATTTACTTCCAGGTCAATGCCATTCAGGATTTCATTATTCTCTATGGATGCTTTTAAATTCTTGATTATTAGCATTTATGGATATTTTATGGATGTTACAAATGATTATCCGACACTGCCTTCAAGGGTAATGGCCAGGAGTTTCTGGGCTTCAACGGCAAATTCCATGGGGAGTTTACTTAATACTTCCTTGGCATAGCCGTTCACGATCAGGGCAACGGCTGTTTCGGTATCGATCCCCCGCTGGTTACAGTAGAATAACTGATCCTCCCCGATCTTTGAAGTTGTGGCTTCATGTTCGACATGAGCTGATTTATTACTGACTTCAATATAGGGGAATGTATGTGCTCCGCATGTATCACTCATCAGTAACGAATCACACTGGGAAAAGTTACGTGAATTTTCGGCCCTTTTCATGACTTTCACCAGGCCACGGTAGCTGTTCTGGCTTTTTCCAGCGGAAATGCCCTTTGAAACGATCCGGCTTTTTGTGTTCTTCCCGATATGGATCATCTTGGTGCCGGTATCGGCCTGCTGGTAGTTATTGGTCACCGCTACAGAATAAAACTCACCAATGGAGTGATCACCTTTCAGGATGCAGCTTGGATATTTCCAGGTAATGGCAGAACCGGTTTCCACCTGTGTCCAGGAAATTTTTGAATGGTGGCCTGCACATAATCCTCGTTTGGTCACAAAATTATAAATACCCCCTTTTCCTGATTTATCACCGGGATACCAGTTCTGTACCGTCGAATATTTCACTTCTGCATTATCCGCAGCATAAATCTCGACCACCGCTGCATGCAACTGGTTTTCATCCCGCATGGGTGCAGTGCATCCTTCCAGGTAACTTACATAGGCATTGTCTTCTGCGACGATCAATGTCCTTTCAAATTGTCCTGTATTGGCTGCATTGATCCGGAAATAAGTGGATAATTCCATCGGACACCGTACTCCTTTAGGAATATAACAGAATGAACCGTCACTGAAAACGGCTGAATTCAGGGCGGCATAATAATTATCATTCATCGGAACCACTGAACCCAGGTATTTTTTAACAAGTTCAGGATGAACCTGTACAGCCTCTGAAAAGGAACTGAAGATCACCCCGAGTTCTCCGAGTTTTTCCTTGAATGTGGTAGCGACAGCAATGCTGTCCATGACGGCATCCACTGCTACACCGGTGAGTCTTTGTTGTTCCTGCAGACTGATCCCAAGCTTTTCGAATGTCTCCAGAAGTTCCGGGTCGACTTCATCCAGGCTTTTGGGTTTAACTTTCTGCTTGGGGGCAGCATAGTAGATGATGTCCTGAAAATCAATTTTGGGATATTTCACATTGGGCCATTTCGGTTCATTCATTTTTAGCCAATGTCTGAATGCTTTCAGTCTCCATTCCAGCAGCCATTCAGGTTCTTCCTTCCTGGCCGATATGAACCTGATAATATCCTCATTTAATCCTTTCGGAGCCGAATCCATTTCAAAATTGCTCGTCCATCCATACTTGTACTCAGACTGCGTGATTTCCTCGAGAATGTTATCGTTTTCCTTCATAATAAGCTTTATTTAGACTGATTATAAACAAGTACAAACATACAACAAAAACAGCGATATTTTGTTCATGTTCATAGAAAATATACTGAATAAAGATATTTTCGGAATATATAGCATAAAAAAGGCAACCTTTTGGTAGCTGCCTGGTAACAGGGTTGGATCTTCAGGCTCCGAACTGGATATGCCGGTTCAGGCTTTCTTCCAGCGAGATGATGGTTTCCGTTCTTTCAATACCTTCGACTTTCTGGATCTTATCATGTAAAACATCCTTCAGATGATTGGTATCCCGGCAGTGTAATTTGATAAAAATGTTATAATTACCGGTAGTGTAATGAATTTTTACGATCTCAGGTATATTATAAAGTTTTTTGATAACCTGATCATAGAGGGAACTTTTTTCCAGATAAATCCCTAAAAATGCAGTAATGTCGTATCCCATTTTGGAATAATCCATTCTAAGCGTCGTTCCTTTCACGATACCCAGTTCCTCCAGTTTTCTCATTCTGACATGAACGGTACCGCCGGATACAAATACTCTTTTGGCTACTTCAGTGTATGGCATTTTCGCATCCTCCGTAAGAAGCGCAAGTATCTTCAGATCAACGTTGTCAATCTCGTAATTTTTACTCATCTTTTATTTCGTGGATTATGATATTTCTAACGTTTTGTCGACTAATATACATTGTATATAAATTTTTACCAATAAAATAAATTATTTTTAATTAAATAATAATTTTTTTAATTTTGGCATAGAAGCAAAAAGAAAAAACAGGCCAAATTTTTCAAAGAAGGCTTCCTTTACTCTTCGTTTTTGGGTTTATGTTGTTTAAGCGATCTGAGAATAAACAGATCGCTTTTTTTATTTTCTCATTAAACGTCGCAAATATTTTGAAATATTTTTAAAATTTAAAGAAATTAGAATGTTTTTTCAAAATCTTTAAAAAGAATATTGATGGAAGAGTATACATGGTTTAATTTTTATCCCAGGGGCATCCCTCGCGAAATAAATCCGGACAAGTACAAAACGTTAAATGATATGTTCGATGAATGTTTCCGGAAATACAGGGATTTAATCGCCTATGAAAATATCGGTTCTCATATATCTTTCAGGCTGCTGGATAAACTTTCCCTGAATTTTGCGAAATATCTCCAAAATGACCTTGGCATGAAGAAGGGGGATCGTATCGCCATCCAGATGCCGAACCTGATGCAATATCCGGTTGTTATTATCGGCGCCTTACGGGCCGGATTGATCATCGTCAATACGAATCCTTTGTATACACCACGGGAAATGGAGCATCAATTCAGGGATTCCGGGGCCAGGGCCATTGTCATCCTTGAAAATTTTGCAGCTAACCTGCAGAAAATCATTAAAAACACATCGATTGAATATGTAATTGTCTCGAAGATCGGGGATGTACTGGGCGGATTAAAGGGTGAAATTGTCAATATGGTGGTAAAATATGTTAAAAAGATGGTGCCTGCGTTCAAAATCGACAATGCCATTCCATTTAAAAAAACTATCAGAACAAGGCTGGACCTGTCTTTTATTCCACCGGAATTGAAATCGGAAGATTATGCTTTTCTGCAATATACCGGAGGGACGACAGGCATATCGAAAGGTGCGATCCTCTCACACCGGAATATGATCGCCAATATGGAACAGATATCGGCCTGGATGGTACCAAAACTTCTGGAAAGGGAAGAGACAATGATTACAGCCCTTCCGTTGTATCATATATTTGCCCTGACCGTAAATTGTCTCGCCATGCTTAAGATAGGGGCAAAAAATATACTCATCACCAATCCCCGTGACATGCCTGCATTCGTCAAGGAATTGAAAAAACAGCCATTTACTGTCATGACCGGAGTGAATACCCTATTCAATGCCTTATTGAATCAGCCTGATTTTGTAAAACTTGATTTTTCCAGATTCAAGGTTGCTGTGGGGGGGGGGATGGCTGTGCAGAAATCAGTGGCCCAGCGTTGGGAAAAGGTTACCGGTCTGGGACTTGTTGAGGGTTACGGGCTTTCTGAAACGGCGCCTGTGCTGACCTGTAATCCCATTGACGGCTCTGAACGGATCGGGACCATCGGCATACCGCTACCCAGCACACATATCAGGGTGCTTGATGACGAAGGCAGGGAAGTAGAAACCGGCCTTCCAGGCGAAATATGTGCGAAAGGTCCGCAGGTAATGTCTGGTTACTGGGAAAAAGCCGATGAAACCGGGGAGGTGTTTATTGACGGTTGGTTCAAGACAGGAGATATTGGTGTTATCGACGAGGATGGATTTTTCAGAATTGTGGACCGGAAGAAGGAAATGATCAATGTTTCGGGATTCAATGTTTATCCGAATGAAATTGAGGATGTTGTTGCCAGCCATCCAAAGGTTCTTGAAGTGGGGGTTGTGGGCATACCGGATGAAAGATCGAATGAAATCGTCAGATGCTATATTGTCAAAAAGGATGAATCGCTGTCTGAAGAGGAGATTATCGATTATTGCAGAGATAAACTGACGGCTTATAAACGACCGAAAAGTATCATCTTCAAGAAAGAATTGCCTAAATCGAATATCGGCAAAATATTGCGCAGGATTCTGAGGGAGGAGGCATTGCAGAAGCTTGAAAATTAGGGTTTTCAACAGTCTGCCAGCCATACCGGGTGAATGAGCCGCCACCGGGTACCGGGGAATTCATTTCAATGGTTTATACCGGATCCTCTGGGGATTGATATCGCCCAGCCGCTTGCGTTTATTTTCCTCATATTCCGTAAAATTTCCCTCAAACCAGTATACCCTGGAATCACCTTCAAATGATAAAATATGGGTCGCAATCCGATCAAGGAACCACCTGTCATGGGTAATGATAACGGCACAACCGCCAAAATTTTCAATGGCTTCTTCCAATGCACGCAGTGTATTCACATCCAGATCATTCGTAGGCTCGTCCAGCAGCAATAAATTGGCACCCTCCTTCAGGGTAAGTGCAAGATGCAAACGGTTACGTTCCCCGCCGGAGAGGTTTTTCACTTTTTTCTCCTGATCGGTGCCTGAAAAATTAAACCTGCTTACATATGCCCTGGAGTTGATCTTTTTTCCTCCCAGGTCGATCCATTCATTTCCACCCGAAATTGTTTCCCAGACAGATTTATCAGGATTTTCAAAGGCCCGGGTCTGGTCGGCATAGGCGTATTTTACCGTCGGACCAACCTCAAAATCCCCGGCATCAGGATGTTCAATTCCCGTGAGCAGTTTAAACAGGGTGGTTTTACCTGCTCCGTTGGGCCCGATAATTCCCACGATCCCTCCCCTGGGCAGGGAAAAGTTCATATTTTCAAAAAGCAATTTTTCGCCATATGCTTTTTTTACGTTTCGGGCTTCAATAACACGATCCCCCAGCCTGGGTCCGGGTGGGATATAGATCTCGAGTTTTTCATCACGTTTAAGTGCTTCGTCTGAAATTAACTGGTCGTAGGAATTCAGCCTGGCTTTGGATTTTGTCTGCCTGGCTTTCGGGGTCATCCTAATCCACTCAAGTTCCCGCATCAGCGTCTTCTGCCTTTTTGATTCTGATTTTTCCTCCCGGCGAAGCCGTTCCTGTTTTTGTTCCAGCCAGCTGGAATAATTTCCTTTCCAGGGAATCCCTTCACCCCGGTCAAGTTCGAGTATCCATCCGGCAACATTGTCCAGGAAATAGCGGTCATGGGTGACGGCGATGACGGTGCCTTTGTACTGTTTCAGATGGTCTTCAAGCCAGAGTATACTTTCTGCATCCAGGTGATTGGTCGGCTCGTCAAGCAGGAGGATATCGGGATTTTTTAAAAGCAGCCTGCAAAGAGCCACCCGTCTTTTTTCTCCACCCGATAATAATTTTATCGGCATATCTGCCGGCGGGGTACGGAGGGCATCCATGGCCTTTTCAAGATTTACATCGAGATCCCAGCCATCCAGTTGTTCGATCTTTGTCTGAATTTCACCCTGTTTATTGATGAGACTGTCCATTTTATCCGGGTTTTCTAGAATTTCCGGATCAGCAAATGCCTCATTTACTTTTTCAAATTCCTCGAGCAGATCGGTGATTTCCTGTACCCCTTCCCTGATCACCCCGATTACCGTTTTATTCTGGTCGAGTACCGGCTCCTGTTCAAGAAATCCGAGTGAATACCCCGGTGAAAAGACGACTTCCCCGATATAATCGTGATCAATGCCTGCAATGATCTTCAGCAGGGAGGATTTTCCGGATCCGTTCAGCCCGATGATCCCGATTTTAGCCCCGTAAAAAAAAGACAGGTAAATATTCTTCAGGATCTGTTTTTTCGGCGGAAATATTTTTCCCACACCATTCATTGAAAAAATGAGTCTGTCCTGGCTCATACGGTCAAAATTTTAAAACAAATATTCACAAAATAATTGTATATACTCATTCACATTGTTTTTTTTGTATCTTAATCCATTGTCATTTAAAAAGCATTGCATTGAAAGAACATCCTTTTGTCAAAATCAGCGGGGATAAGATTATCAGAAAAGGATTTCTTGATATTCCGGATCGCGAGATTGGTGAAGTCAGGGAAAATCCGGAATCTTCCATACAGTATTTCGAGAATCGATTCCCGATCATTGAACAGAAAGTTGAATCCCTGGAGAAGAATATTGATGAGAATGAAAACAAGGGTTCCTTTCTGATGAAACTAATACATCTGAAGGAATATATTGCCAGATTTGATGGAATCGGTGACTTTGAAAAATTGTATCAACGCCTTGAAGATAAGGAAAAATATCTACTGGAAATCATCCATAAAAACCGGATCAGGAATTATGAGATCAAAAAAGCTTTCCTGGATGAACTGGGAATGCTGAAAGATCATTATAATTTAAAGGAGGCAGGTGAGCGGATCAGAGAGATCAGGCAGGAGTGGATCAAAACTGGTGCGGTTCTTGAAGAACACCGGGAGGAAATTGAGACCAGATTCAATGAATATCTGGATTTTTTTAATGCGAGGAAGGAATCTTATATCCAGGACCGGATACTTGCCATGGAAGATACGATTAAACATTACCAGGAAATCGTAAAAAAAGCCGAAAGATTATATCATTTCAGTGATTTCAGGGAAAGTACCCGGAGACTGAAAGAATTGCAGCTGGAATGGAAAAACCTGGGCAGGATACCACCGGATCCTTACAATCAGCTTAAGGAGAAATTTCAGAAAATAAATGATGAAATATTCCGCAGGTTCAGGGAATCCCGGGATGAACAGTTACAACACCGGCAGAAAAACGTTCAGTATATCATCAATCAGAAAACCAGAATGCTGAATGAAATATGGGATAAAATTGAACAGAATTCAAAGGATCTTTATTATGTGAAAAAGGATTACCTCGATCGCTGGAAAAAGCTGGGCAATCTGTTCAATAAGGAAATTCAAATCCTGAATGATAAATTCTATTCCCGTATCCTTTTCATCAATGAAATATTGTTTGTTGAGATGCTGGCCAGGAAAAAATACAGTAATTTTGAACAGCTGTCACCAGAGGATAAAAACAGGATCCAGATAAATATCCTGGGCGAACTGATTGAAAGGGATGAGAAAGATCTGAACATGTACAATCAGAATATGGAGGTTTTCAACTTCCGGCGGGGAGGCGATAACAAGGTATTCAGACATAAACGGAACGATAAACAGAAAGCCCTGGTTGTTAAGAGAGAACTTCTGAGATCACTCAAGAGGGATCAGAAATGAAATCACCCAACTGAACGTTAAATTTTAGATGTCAGAACAAATTTTAATTGTTGATTTTGGCTCACAGTATACACAATTGATAGCCCGGCGGGTCAGGGAACTGAATGTATATTGTGAGATACATCCTTTTAATCAATTGCCTCCTGTTCATGGAGACATCAAGGGTATTATTCTCTCTGGCAGTCCCTGCTCGGTGAATGATGAAGGTTCACCGAGAATCGATGTAAGGGGTATCATCGGCAAGGTGCCGATCCTTGGCATATGTTACGGAGCCCAGCTTATCGCCGAAGAATATCAGGGGAACGTACTTCCATCCCAGATCAGGGAATATGGGCGGGCCAGGCTTGAAAAGATCGATCAGCATCATGAGTTGCTCAAGGAAATTCAGCTCAACTCACAGGTCTGGATGTCCCATGGCGATACGATCGATTATCTGCCTGAAAATTTTGACGTTATAGCAAGCACCTCTACCGTCCGTGTGGCAGCCTATAAGATGAAAAGCACCGGGGTTTACGGGATACAATTTCATCCCGAAGTAACCCATACCCTGGAAGGGAAAACCATTCTCAGGAATTTTGTGGTTCATATCTGCGGTTGTGCACAGGACTGGACGCCCGATATCTTCATTGAAACAACGGTCAATGAGCTGCGGCAGAAACTGAATAAGGGCAATGTCGTATTGGGTTTGTCCGGGGGTGTCGATTCCACTGTCGCCGCTGTTCTGATCAATGAAGCCATTGGCGAGCGGTTGCACTGCATATTTGTCGATAACGGGCTGCTTAGGAAAAATGAATTTGGCACGGTTCTGGATTCGTATAAACATATGGGGTTGAATGTAAAGGGTGTGAATGCCAGTGACGCTTTTTATGATGCCCTGGAAGGGATCTCTGATCCTGAGGGAAAAAGAAAAGCCATTGGCCGGACATTCATCGAGGTATTTGATGACGAGGCCCATAAAATTTCGGATGTCGAGTGGCTGGCACAGGGAACCATATATCCGGATGTGATTGAATCGGTATCGGTTAAGGGCCCTTCGGCCACCATAAAATCCCACCATAACGTAGGGGGATTACCTGGTAAAATGAAATTGAAGGTTGTGGAACCATTGAACACCCTTTTTAAGGATGAGGTGAGGAAAGTTGGCCGGACCCTCAACATCGATCCCAGCATCCTGAACCGTCATCCCTTTCCGGGTCCCGGGCTGGGCATCAGGATATTGGGGGATATCACGCGGGAAAAGGTAAGGATAATCCAGGATGTGGATGATATTTTTATTTCCGCATTGAAAATACACGGATTGTATGACGAAGTCTGGCAGGCCGGTGCCATACTGTTACCCATTCAATCAGTAGGGGTGATGGGTGATGAGCGTACCTATGAAAGTGTGGTCGCCTTAAGGGCTGTAACCAGTGTGGATGGGATGACGGCCGACTGGAGCCAGTTGCCCTTTGATTTTCTGGCGAATGTATCGAGTGATATTATCAATAAAGTGAAGGAAGTGAACAGGGTTGTTTTTGATATCAGTTCAAAACCACCTGCGACAATTGAATGGGAATGATTTCTGTATAAAATATTTATGATGATCAGGTTTCTCTTTATTATAGGTTGTTTTTTAATCGGTTACACGGAAATTTCTGCACAATCCCAGAACTGGATCAGGAAGGAATATCTGCATGGATGGGAGATGTATAAAACAGGCCATTATGATATGGCCATGGAAATTCTGAAACCACTCACCCTGCCGGATAATGAAAGTTCCTTTACCCCATATGCCGGCTATTATTACAGCCTTGCAGCTTTCAGCAAAGGATATAATTACCTGGCCGAGGAGATGTTGAAAGAGATCCTGGAAAAATATCCTGACTGGGACCAGGCAGATTTTGCACGGTTATGGCTGGTCAGGATCTACCTTGCTGAAAGAGAATACGGGAATGGCATAGCCTGGGCTGTTCAGATCAAAAAGAATACCATAAAGGACAGGGCGGATGACCTGGTTAAAAATGAATTTGCCGTGATGGATTCACTTGAAAGGGTGATCTCGTTTTATGAGGAATATCCTGAATATAAGGCTCTGGGAGAAGTGATCGCCGACCGGATCGTCCTGGAACCTATCATGAACCAGGATCGTGAACTTCTCGGCGAAATCGTCAGAAAATTTAATCTGGACCGGGATCAATATGATATCATCGATGATATTGCATCCGTGAAAAAGGATGTTTACCATGTTGCTGTCCTTTTTCCTTTTATGCTGCACGATATTGTTCCCAATAAGGTCAGAAGAGGCAATGACTTTATCCTGGATATGTATGAAGGGATGAAACTGGCGAAGGATGACCTGGCCAGGAAAGGAATTAAACTGAATCTTTATGCTTTCGATACCCGGATGGATTCGACAGTTACCCGGAAGCTGGTCAGATCGGGGCAGCTGGATGGCATGGATTTGATCATCGGCCCTTTATACCCTGATCCTGTAAAAATAATTTCGGAATTCTCCTTTAATAACAGGATCAACATGTTTAATCCCCTTTCTACAAATTCAAGTCTGATATCCAATAATCCCTTCAGTTTTCTCATGAAACCTTCTACCGAACGGCAGGCACTGGTTGCAGGAGACTATGTTGCGCATCAGATTTTTAACCCGCACGGAATGATCTTTTATGAAAAGTCCGAACGGGATTCCCTGATGGCCCATACCTTTAAAAATAAAATTGAACAGGATTCCTTCGATATTGTTCTGATGAAAAAAATGACGCCTTCACCGGATTCCGTCAATGTATATGATCTGCTGATGAATAAAGTGAATATCGACCAGCTGGCACTGACTGCAGAAGACTCACAAAGGATCATAAAAAAATACCACCTGGAAAGTTATCTTGAAGAGTATCAGATGAAGAACAGGATGGGAGAAAATGGCCGGCCCCTGGAGATACTCAGTATTGCACCTGATAGTATCGGGCACATTTTTGTCGCTTCTAACAATGAACTGATCGGTGCAAATACCATCAGCGGAGTCGAAACACGAAGGGATAATATTATGATCATCGGCAATGAAAACTGGCTTGACTTTAAGTCACTGTCCCTGGAACAGCTGGCCATGCTGAATATCGTGCTGATCGCTCCGTCTTATGTCGAAAGGGATAATTCGACGTTGAATGAGATCAATTCCAGGATTATTGATGCCGTAAATAAACTTCCCAATAAATACCACTATACAGGATACGAGCTGCTCCGTTTTGTTGGTGAAATGCTTGGAGAATATGGCGTATATTTTCAAACCGGTATGAGTAAAATGGGGAAATTCCCCGGGGTAATTTATGAAGGATTCGATTATTCGCAGGGAAATGACAATGCTGTAGTACCATTGATCAAATTTGAAAAATCGGAATTCAGAATTGTCAATTAACCAATCTCACAATGATCAGCAAAACCATCAGTAAAAAACTTTTCGCGGAAGCATCCCAACTTATTCCCGGGGGTGTGAATTCGCCGGTACGCGCCTTCAAAGCGGTGGGAGGGGACCCCGTTTTTATTGCATCCGGGAAGGGTGCCTATCTTTATGATGTTGACGGGAACGAATATATCGATCTGATCAATTCCTGGGGACCGATGATCCTCGGTCATGCCAACGAACTGGTGGAATCGGCGTTGATCGCTGCGGCAACTAGGTCAACCTCTTTTGGGGCACCGAGTGAAATTGAAGTAAAAATGGCCCGGCTGATCACTGAAATGGTCCCTTCGATTGAAATGGTCCGTATGGTGAACAGCGGGACAGAAGCCACCATGTCAGCCATCAGGCTGGCGCGGGGATTTACCGGACGGGAAAAGATCATTAAATTTGCCGGTTGCTATCACGGGCATGGTGATTCATTCCTGATCGCCGCAGGAAGCGGTGCAGTGACCATGGGAACACCGGACAGTCCCGGCGTGACAAAGGGTACTGCATTGGATACGCTTACTGCCCGCTTCAACGATCTGGTTTCAGTCGACGATCTGATCAACAAAAACAGGGATCAGGTTGCGGCCATCATTGTTGAACCTGTTGCAGGAAATATGGGATGTGTTCTTCCGGCCGGGGGCTTT
>JAGTVG010000131.1 GCA_018224645.1 Cyclobacteriaceae bacterium | reverse complement strand
CCCGATCACAGGGAACAATGGCAGAGTCAAGTATTTAAATCCTTTTTATGTATGAAATATCCGGATTTTTATTATTATCAATCATAAAATTATTGATTTACCCATGAAACAATTTAGCAAACTGTTTTTTCTATTGTACGTGCCTCTATGGTTATCCTGTAACGCAGGGAAAGATAAAAAAGAACCGGAAACTGAGGATCAAACTGCGGTAAGACTGACAACCCTGGAGAAATACCGTCCTGTTTATCATTTCACGCCCCAGGAAAACTGGATCAATGATCCGAATGGCCTTGTTCAGTTCAAAGGGAAATATCATCTGTTTTATCAGTATAACCCATTTGGCATTCAATGGGGGCATATGAGATGGGGACATGCCACCAGTGAAGATCTCATCCATTGGGAACACCATCCTGTAGCATTGTTTGAAGAGCAGACGGAAATGATATTTTCAGGCAGTGCAGTGGCTGATCTTGAAAATACAAGCGGATTTTGTACCGGGAATGAAGGATGCCTGGTAGCCATATATACCTCTCATTTTCCGGATGAAGTACAATATCAGAGCCTGGCTTTCAGTAACGACGAAGGGATTACATGGACAAAATTCGAAGGGAATCCCGTACTGGATATTGGTATGAAGGATTTCAGGGATCCCAAGGTTTTCTGGTACGATCCGGGTAAAAAATGGGTGATGGTGGTGAGCGTACCGCTGGAATTCAAGGTTCAGTTTTATGAATCCGCCAACCTGAAGGACTGGGAATTGACAGGTGAATTCGGAAACCAGGGGAATGTTTCCAAGATCTGGGAATGCCCCGATCTTATCCGGCTCCCGGTGGAAAATGCCGTTGAGGAGAAATGGGTGCTGATCATTTCTTCCGGAAGCAGATATGGGGATTATACCGGTATGCAGTATTTTACAGGTAATTTTGATGGTGAAAAATTCATCCCGGACGAACGATCCGATGAACCCGAATGGCTTGATTATGGAAAGGATTTTTATGCTGCCGTAACCTATAATAATTTACCGGATGGAATTAACCCGGTACTGGTTGGATGGATAAACAACTGGAGATATGCCAACAGCATTCCGACAGATCCATGGAGAGGCATGATGTCAATTCCGAGGGAACTTTCATTAAAACGGCAGGGCGGAAAGTACAGGTTAATCCAGAAGCCGGTGGTTTCGTTTTATGAATACATGGTTACAAAAGAGAAATTTGAATTTTCAGACCACGTAATAAAGGAAAACGATCTGCTGCTGAAGGATTTATCGGCTGGCTCCTTTCTTTTACGGGTAGAATTTGAAAACCGGGATGCTGATGAGTTTGGGATCGATGTGTTGAAGGACGAAAATTATAAGACCCGTATTGGTTTTAGGGTAAGTGATCATTCCCTGTTTGTCGATAGGGAAAAATCCGGTGCTGTGGATTTTCATGCGGCTTTTGCCAGTATCGAAACTGCCCCGCTCAGTCTTCAGGATCAGCGGTTGAAACTGGATATCCTGGTGGATCAGTCGGTTGTTGAAGTTTTTGCCTCCGATGGGCTCAGGGTAATCACCGATCAGGTATTTCCCATTTCCTTCCAGGAAGGATTACAATTGTATGCGATCGGCGGGTCAGCCGCCGTGGTTAGCCTGGAAATGTACAAGTTAAGGTGAGGGGGCATGTAAAAAAAACTCATGCCATCACTCCGGGTATGAATCAGCTGAAGGCTGAATTTTAAATGGTTTATGAATAATTGGGATTAACTTCATCTTACGGCCGGACTTGGATGACCGCCTGCCCCGCCACAGGCATTCCATTCCTGTCCATTCCTTCCATATGAATGGCAATGTTGCCCGTAACATCATTTGACTGAAAAATGACTGTTGTTTTCCCCTCTTCATTGGTCTGTATATTGGGATCCCAGTGTATCAGCTGGAAAAAATCCGGGGTTTCATGCGCATCCTGCTGACCGGATTGATGCCCATGTTCCATCGTGACCGTCCGTGTGATCCCTTCCACCCTCAGGGTATTTGGCATGTTCCTGATGTAATCGATGAGGTAATTATTTTTTGTATAGATGGCTACGACACCTCCCTGGATCATGATGGGTTCAAAGTATTTAAAGATTGATTCATTCCGGTTAAAAATATCGATACGGGATAAATGATTGAACGGGATGTTATGAACCAGGGAATCATTAAAGATAAAATGTCCATCTACTACATACCATGGAGGTGTCATAAAGAATTTCATGGTTTCAGTATTGAACAACCGTAATTTTTCCTCACCGTTCTCCCTGAAAAAATCTGTGTTCGTTACAGCTTCCCTGAAAAAATCCAGGGTATTCCGGATTAACTGGTATTGATTTATATCATATGATCTATCAGGTTTGAAGGGCAGTAACGGGGGTTGTTGAAGCTGAATACTGTCATAGACCGTTTCATAAAATATTTCCCGGATCTTCCGCCGCAGCCTGGTATAATAAATATACTGCTCTATTTTAGGGTCCCGTTCCGGAACCGGCTGGATTGATGCAGGCCGGAAGATTTCTTCATGAAGCGGTATCCACCGGATATCCGGAATTTTTGGTTGAAACGGGTTCATGTTGATGATCTGAAGGTCTGTTTTTCCTTCAAAGACAGGCATTTTGAACTGAAAGGATCCCTTTTTACTGATGAGCCTGCTGAAACGCCCTTCCCTCACATGATAAATGGATAAAACATGAGAATTGATCGGCTCTCCCGTTACGGGATCATATGCCATTCCCTTGATTTCAATGCTGTCTTCCGGTTGGTAAGAAATATTAATGTCTGGACTTACCTGGGTATGGCGATCGTTATAAATATCAGATATATTCAAATCATCAGGATGATCAATCAATGAGACCGGCAACACACACATGGAAAGGCTGGCGGGGACGGGCTGGTTGTTCCGGTCCGTTGTCTGGATCTCAAGCCGGATTTCCTGGTTGGTTTTGTGTTCTTGCGTATCGATGATTTTTATGGATACCCCCCGGGTAAATGTATCAGGAGCCTGAACGGAATCTCTTTGGATCAATTCCTGATGATCATCAACCATTATATTATTATTCCCATCAAATTCATTATAAACGGGGATCACCCTGCTGAAAATATACGATTCATCAAAATTCAGATTCCATCGGGTATAACAACGGAACAAATAATTGGCCTCCTCCAGGTCATAGGGGATGTTAAAAGCACCTTCTGCCATATTATTCTCCACCTGGTAGAGACCATTCAAAATATAAGATCCTTCTGCATTCTGCAGGTCAACATGTACGATACGGGAAGGTACTGTGGCTGTGTTTAAAAAATAAATCTTGAAATGAATGGTTTCTCCGGTAAGATAAAAAAATTTATCGAAGTGAACATAAATTTGCTCGGGGACCTTTGGCTGGGAATAAGCAGGCTTTCCATACCATACACTTAATAGGATGAAAATTACAAGCGCCCTTCCTGACGTCTTCAAATTTTCGTATTTCGCGTTTCTGTTCATATCTTTTATAATTCACCCCAGTAATAAGGCCGTTGTATATCGCGGATGTCGAGAGAAAGGCAATTACAAAAGGGAGGATGAATAGAGGTTTCAT
>JAGTVG010000130.1 GCA_018224645.1 Cyclobacteriaceae bacterium | reverse complement strand
TGTCAATGCATCACGCAGGAACGAGCTGACCTCAAGCAAATAGCTGACAGGAACCTCCCCGGCCATATACTGCCCGATGATTTTTTCTGATTCACGGTAAAGGGTCTTCAATTCATCCAGTGATTCAGCCTTCCGGATTGCCTTATAAACGATCGTAGGATTGCTTCCCTGAGACATAAGCAGATCATGATTGGAAACAATGCCGATGGCTGGCGACCCATTGGTCCCATCTTCTGTAATGCATACATGATGAACCCCTGCTTTCATCATTTTTAACACCATATCCCCCAGATGCTGATCGGACCGTATGGTGATCACCGGTGAGCTCATGATGGATCTGACAGGCGCGGTTATTACCACTTTACCGGTAGCCACCTGTTTTCGTAGATCGGTATCAGTAATGATGCCAAGCGGAAAATTCCTTTTATCAACGACAATGGCCGAACCTGTCCCCTTAACTGCCATCATTTCGGCGACATCTTTGATTTTATCACCGGGTCTGCAGGTAATGAGTTCCCTGTCCAGGACATATGGCAGAATCCCCACAGGCTGATCTGTAAACTGAAAGTTTATGGAATGCACTGAACCTTTTACCTTTTGATCGGTCCCCCGGATTATTTGCCCGGAGGCTAAACCGACAGCAAAATACCTGCTTACTTCAGGATTTTCATCCACAATAGTCCGCACCTGTTTAACCGGGATGGCATAAACCAGCGCCTCCGTTTCAACAATGGCGGTAAGTTTATAATTTTCCCCCGATAACATCGATCTGACGCCAAACATGTCTCCTTCCCCGCAAACATCCATCAGGATATCCTTATTTTCCATTTTTCTTAAAAGATTGACCTGCCCTTTCCTGAGGACATAACAATAAGGCCCCGGGGTATCACCTTCCCGAAAAATGATTTTTTTATTGTCAAAATAAATTATTTCAACCGTGGCAGAAATCTTTTCAATCACAGTGATCTCCAGCAGGTCAAATGGAGTATGTGAACCTAAAAATCCGGCTACCCTGGAAATTATTAAATTAGAGGGCATAAGACATGTTTTGACTGATAAGATATAAATTATAAACCTATCCATCCAGCATTTTGCCGGAAAACTAAAATTTTGCCTGTTCATCCCTTATTCTGAATCCATGATCTGGCCCCGGCATCTATATCTTCCAAAAGAGATATGATCTCCCCGGCCTTATTTAGCATTCCAATGATTAGTATTGCCGGAAATCAGGAAGACCATTGATAGAACCGGGGATTGGATTACAGACGGAAGTGATCAATTTTTATGCATTTATCGGTATCTTGCTCGTATTAACAGGAGCGATTTCAGCCGTAAGAAAACCATCAAAAAAAGTGCAGGAAATCCTGTTAAAAAACCATAATATTCAGATTTTTCCTGCCAGATTGTTTTCGCATCAGCATAAAAAAAGGGATAGAATAACATTCTGGTCTGTTCCTGTTGTTTTTTGCATTTAACTGATGTCATTTAACATTTACTAAGTATCTTCATTTTTATTTATACTAAATAAAAGCACCCATGACATACGTTGCTCATCCCGAAAGAAATGACCGGATAACCTATAACCGTTGCGGAAAAAGTGGACTTCTCTTTCCGGCAATTTCCCTGGGCCTGTGGCATAATTTCGGAGATGTTGATGTTTTTGAAAATGGAAAAGACATAGTTCTTAACGCTTTTGATCAGGGGATTACCCATTTTGACCTGGCCAATAATTATGGACCTCCAGCCGGATCCTCAGAAGAGAATTTCGGTAAAATCCTGGAGAATTACCTGGGCTCCTACCGGGATGAATTGGTCATCTCGTCAAAAGCCGGATATTACATGTGGCCTGGTCCGTATGGAGAATGGGGTTCAAAAAAATACCTGATAGCCAGCCTGGATCAGAGCCTGAAACGGATGGGGCTGGAATATGTCGATATCTTCTATTCTCACAGGCCGGATCCGGATACTCCATTCGAGGAAACGATGGAAGCGCTGGATCTGATTCGCAGGCAGGGAAAGGCACTGTATATCGGTTTATCCAATTATGATGCCCTTCAGACTGAGAAGGCCGTTGAGATCCTTGAATCCCTTGGCACCGCCTGCCTGATCCATCAGCCGAAATACTCCATGTTCAACCGCTGGGTGGAAAAGGGATTACTGGACGTGCTTGAAAAAAAAGGAATAGGTTGTATCCCCTTTTCTCCTCTCGCTCAGGGATTATTGACGGATAAATACCTACATGGTATCCCGAAGGAGTCCAGAGCGGCAAAATCTCATGGATTTCTGCAGAAATCCGAAATTACGGACGAACTGCTTGAAAAGGTGCAAAAGTTGAACGAATTGGCCGGAAACAGGGATCAGTCACTTGCCCAGATGGCCCTGTCATGGCTGCTCAAGGATCATCGGATAACCTCCGTATTGATCGGGGCAAGTTCGGTAGAACAGCTTAATGAAAATCTCAAATGCCTTGACCATGTTGACTTTTCAGCTGAGGAACTTGACCGGATTGAAACGATCCTCGGATCATGATACTGCCGTATGGGCAAGGAAATTATAGTCCCCTTGGAATAGGATGGCCCGGGATGGGACTGGAGAAATTTCATATAGGCAAATAATCGGTGCGATGAGTGAAAATAGATTTTCTTATGGTTAAATTGATCACCTGGAAAATTAAAAATATCATTTTTCAATGATGACCGATCCCGATGAAATAAAAAAAGTGTTGCCGGGGCTCTCCGCAGAAATCTATGATATTCTTTCAAAAAAAGGTAAAAAGGTGGATATTCCCCGAGGCCAGACTTTGCTCAAGGAAGGATATTATGTAAACGCCCTTCCCATTGTACTGGATGGATTGCTGAAAGTCACCAGCCGTGATGAGGATAAAGAAATCCTGCTTTATTATATTAACAGGGGGGAAAGTTGTATTATGTCCTTTTCAGCATGCATCACGAATTCGGCCAGCAAAATTTTTGCGGTTACAGAGACGGATTCCACGGTACTGATGATATCTGCAGATACGCTGAATGCCCTCATTCGTTCCCATCCTTCCTTCAATGGTTATTTTTATCAGCTATATCAATTCCGCTATGAAGAATTGATCGGGGCTATCGACCAGCTGGTATTTAAGAAATTTGATGAAAGGCTTTTTGAGTACCTGAAGGAGAAATCGGAAAAATTGGGACACCGGGAAATAAAAATTACACACCAGGAAATTGCCCAGGATACGGGAACAGCCAGGGAAGTTGTATCACGGGCACTGAAAAAGATGGAAAAAGAAGGTAAGGTACAACTAAGACGGAACGAAATAAAAATTCTTTGATGTGTGACAAAAGTTACTGACATCGTCAAAAAATACTTCTTTTTTTATACCTGAATTAAAAATTTAAAATCTATGAAAAAAAATATGGGCACTGCTGACAGAATTGTCAGGGTTATCTTAGCGCTAATTTTGATTGTTTTGTACTTCCAGGGGATCATCAGCGGCACATGGGGTATTGTACTGCTTGTGTTCTCGGGTATTTTCATGCTTACAAGCTTTGTTGGTTTCTGCCCGCTATATGCTCCTTTTGGCATCAGAACATGCAAAATACCGGTAAAAAAGAAATAAAAATATCCGCTTAATCCCCTGATAGGGGCTCCATGTGAATGGTAGCCTCTATTTTCATTTCCCTTCTCACCTTGTGCTCGATCTTATTGGCAATGTCATGTGCCTCCTTCAGACTCATATCTGGCGGAAGTTTGATATGAAATGTGAGCTCTTTATGGTCACCGTAAATATGCATGTGCACATGGTGAAGATGTATTTCATTATTGAACATTCCTTTTACCACCTTTTTCAGTTTCAGGGTGGTTGCTTCATCGGCAGATTTACCCAGCATATCATCCCATGCTTTTTTGATGATATCAAATCCTGAATATAATATTAATCCGGCTACAATTAAACCCAGGACGCCATCCATCCACCATATCTTCCCTCCCAGGAAGATACCGGCAAGGATGATGAGGGAAGAAAGTGCATCACTACGGTGATGCCAACCATCCGCCCTTAAACTCGGGGATTCATTTTTTCTACCTATATAAAATGAGAGTTGAGCCAGAGCCTCCTTGCCAAGAATAGACGTTATTGTCACTGCCTTGGCCCAGAAACCAAAAGTTACAGATTGTTCCTGGACCAGGCGGTCCAGGGAATCCTTAACAAAACTTAGACCGATCATGCCAAGAATAAAACCGATTACAAGCGTGGAAATAAGCTCGGCCCTTCCATGACCATAGGGATGCTCTTTATCGGGGGGTGCTTTAGAGAGCTTTAAACCGATAATTAGGGCAATGGATGAAATCGAATCGGAGAGGGTATGCCATGCATCCGCGATCAAGGCAACAGAACCGGAAACAAATCCAACCCAGTATTTGATGACAAACAAAAAAATATTGGTAAAGATTGATATCCATCCAACGCGCTCTGAGGTCATGATCCGGAAATAATTTTCATTATCCTATAAAAATAATAGGGACAAAGATAATATCCCATCCTTTGTTTTAATTCAATGGCAGTAATATATTCAGAAAAAGGACATCGAAACAATTCCTGTTGAAAAATTAATTGTATATATTTTAGTCAAATAATTTAAATTTTTTATCTTTTCCCTATGCCTGATCTGCAATTTGTTTTTGTTACCGGAGCTACAGGGGCAATTGGAAAAGCAATCGCCGCAAATATTGCAAAACACAGGCATTATCATGTAATGTTGATCGTCAGGGACGAAGAGAAGGCCATCAGAACGGCCGATGAGATTAAGGATGAAACAGGAAACCGGGTGGAATATGCCATTGTGGACCTTGCCGACCACAGGCAGATTTATGAATTTGCCCGCTCCTGGAAAAAACCGCTTGATGTCCTGATTAATAATGCAGCGGCCTCACCCCGGCAAAGAAAAGAAAATAAATATGGCATAGAATTACAATTTGCCACGAATGTTCTGGGATATTTCGCCATGATGGATGCTTTTTCTGATCATTTGATCAGATCTACCCAGTCCAGGATCGTTAATGTGGCAAGCTACTGGGCAGGAGGACTGGATTTATCTGACCTCCAGTTCATGACCAGGAAATATGACAATGATGCAGCCTACAGACAATCAAAACAGGCCGACAGAATGTTGTCCAGGGCCTTCGCCGACCGGTTTATGGGTCATTCTGTATTCGTCAATGCATGTCATCCCGGCGATGTAAATTCCAGGCTAAGCAATGATCTTGGCTTTGGTGGGTTTGAAACACCGGATCAGGGAGCCGAAACACCGGTCTGGCTAGCTACCGGGCCTGCTGGAATAGAAAATACAGGTAAATATTTTGAACATAAAAGAGAAACCATATGCCAATTCAGCCAGGATAAAGACTCCGTAACCAAACTGTATCATATATGTGCTGATATGCTGACCTGAATCAGGCAATAAACAACATAACTCAATGACTTCGGATAAGAATTCTTTTAATTATGGTCAGGGCAGGATGACTGCTTCCACAGCCCTTGATATTTGCCGGGGAAAAACTACCGGGATCATTGACGGGGGTACAAGGCGCAGGATTGAAAAAAGTCATCAGGAAGTCAGAAAAATAGTCGGCAGTGAAAAGATCGTTTATGGAATAAATACCGGATTCGGTTCATTATGCCAGACGGTCATATCAAGGGAAGATACCAGGAAATTGCAGGAAAACCTGCTCCGGAGCCATAGTGTCGGGGTGGGCGATCCGGTGCCCGATGAGATCGTCAGGCTAATGATAATCCTGAAGGTCCATTCCCTCTGTTACGGATATAGCGGCATTAACTTTCAAACCATAGAAAGGATATTGTGGTTTTTAAATCATGATTATCTCCCAATGGTGCCATCGAAAGGCTCGCTCGGGGCTTCAGGTGACCTGGCTCCCCTGGCTCATCTTTTTTTGCCGCTGATCGGACTGGGAAAGGTAAAGAACCATGGAGTTTTCACAGATACCGGACAAATTTATCAGAAAGAAGGACTTGCACCACTCGTCCTTGAACCCAAGGAGGGCCTTGCCCTGATCAACGGCACCCAGTTTATTGCGGCTTTTACGGTGCGGATTCTGGAAAAACTTCATAATTGCCTGGATGCAGCCGATATTATCGGCGCCATGACCCTGGAAGGATTGCTGGGTTCGTCCAAACCGTTCGATGATGATATCCATCGTCTCCGACCCTTTGAAGGGGTACTTCACGTAGCCCATAGGATGAAGGTTCTTCTGGACAAATCAGAAATGGTCGCTTCCCACGCTTCATGCGGCCGCGTACAGGATCCATATTCCATCCGTTGTATCCCCCAGGTTCATGGCGCCACAAGAAATGCATGGCGGCATCTCAATCAGCTGGCCACGATTGAATTCAATAGTGTAACGGATAACCCGGTTATTTTTAATGCTGAAAACACGGTCAGCGGTGGAAACTTCCATGGACAGCCGCTGGCACTCCCCCTTGATTATTGCGGATTGGCGGCTTCCGAACTGGGAAATATCTCTGAAAGACGGACTTATCTTCTGCTCCAGGGAGGAATTGAGGGATTACCCGCTTTACTCATGCGGAACACCGGCATCAATTCAGGATTTATGATACCACAGTATACGGCCGCCGCACTGGTCAGTGAGAATAAATCCCTCTGTTATCCGGCCAGTGCCGACAGCATCCCAAGTTCACTCGGCCAGGAGGATCATGTGAGTATGGGCAGTATCAGTGCCAGGAAGACCTTTACCATCATCGATAATCTTGAACTGATCCTGGCTGTTGAATTGCTCTGCGCTGCCCAGGCTTTCGATTACCGCCGGCCCATGAAGTCCGGTGCGATCATCGAAGCCTGTCATGATATGATCCGCGATAAAATTGATCATGCAGAGGAGGACAGGATATTTGCAAACGATATCCAGGCAGCCCATGAAATAATCACATCCGGCATGCTGATAAACAAAACCTATGAAATTGCCGGTATAACTGGAATAAATTTAAAAGGTAAATATCATGAAGCATTCGGAATTTATTGATCAATATGCGAATCACCCTCATTATCATTCACCTGTTGGGAACCAGCTCCATGCAAAATCCTGGGCTACCGAGGCTCCACTCCGGATGTTATTGAATAACCTGAATGCTGAGGTGGCAGAAAATCCGGAAAATCTCATCGTCTATGGGGGTACCGGACAGGCAGCTAGAAATATAGAATCATTGATCCAGATCATTCACCTTTTGCTTGATCTCGAAGAAGATCAGAGTCTGTTGATTCAATCGGGTAAACCTGTCGCTGTATTGCCGACCCACGCCGATGCGCCCCGGGTATTGATCGCCAATTCAAATCTTGTTCCCAGATGGGCTACCTGGGAACATTTTAATCAGCTTCAGGAAAAGGGACTGATCATGTACGGCCAGATGACCGCCGGCAGCTGGATCTATATCGGATCTCAGGGAATACTGCAGGGAACCTATGAAACGTTTTGTGCCTGCGGGGATAAATACTTTCATGGGGATCTGAAACATAAATTGATCGTTTCTGGCGGTTTGGGGGGCATGGGTGGGGCTCAACCTCTGGCCGCCACAATGGCAGGTGCTGTTTTCCTGGGGGCGGACGTTGATGAATCGAGGATTAATAAAAGACTGGAAACCAATTATCTAGACAGGATCACTCATTCCTACGAAACGGCACGGGACTGGGTGCTTGAGGCAAAGGAAAAAGGCATGACCCTGTCCGTCGGGCTCGTTTCGGATATCGGCGATTTATTGGAAAATCTTCTCCGGGATGGGATCATACCGGATATCCTGACAGACCAGACTTCCGCACACGATCCATTGAACGGTTATATTCCCAATGGGTATTCCCTTATTGCTGCTGCCACATTGCGGAAAAAGGATCCCGGACTTTACAGGGGAAAAAGCCTGAAAAGTATGGCCAGGCATGTAGGTTACATGCTTGAAATGCAGAAACTCGGGAGCATCACCTTCGATTACGGGAACAATATCCGGGCATTTGCTTTGATGGGGGGCGAGAAGAATGCCTTTGATTTCCAGGGATTTGTACCCGAGTTTATCCGTCCCCTCTTCTGTCTGGGAAAGGGACCTTTCCGATGGGCAGCCTTATCGGGCAATCCGGCGGATATTTTGGCTACAGACGAAGCTTTGAAGCAGGCTTTCCCGGAAAACAGGAATTTGGCCAACTGGCTGGACCAGGCAAAGGACAGAATATCCTTCCAGGGTCTGCCAAGCAGGATTTGCTGGCTGGGAATGGGCGAACGTGAAAAAGCCGGATCGATATTCAATGATCTCGTCAAGTCAGGAAAAGTGGCTGCGCCACTAGTCATTGGACGCGACCATCTCGATTGTGGTTCGGTTGCTTCCCCAAACAGGGAAACCGAGGGTATGCTCGATGGCAGTGATGCCATCTCCGACTGGCCGCTCCTGAACCTGATGGTAAATACGAGTTCAGGAGCCACCTGGGTTTCCTTTCATCATGGTGGTGGCGTGGGTATGGGTTATTCACAACATGCCGGAATGGTGATCGTGGCCGATGGATCGGATGATGCAGAAAAAAGGATCAGGAGAGTTCTCCACAATGATCCCGCCCTGGGCGTGATAAGGCATGCTGATGCCGGTTACAGGGATGCAAAAGAAACATCCAGTAAGTTTTCCCTTAATTTATTCTGAATGAAAATCCTGACAGGACCCTTTGAACAGATCATTACCATGAACGGGTTACCATTGAACGGACCTGCGGGGGATGACCGGCTGGAAATAATTCAAAGAGGAGGGATGGTCATTGAAAATAACAGGATAATTGATATTGGGGGATTTGAAAATTTAAGAAAAAAACATACCGCTGAGATTGAAGAAATCAATGGATCCTATATTCTTCTGCCGGGTTTTATTGATGCACATACCCACCTGTGTTATGCAGGATCCAGATCAAGGGATTATGCTGAAAGAATTGCCGGAAGCACCTACCGGGAGATCCTTGAAAAAGGCGGCGGCATTTATGATACGGTTGACCATACCAGGCGGGCATCATTCCGGGAGTTATCGGACCTCACAGAACAGCGGATTATGAAACACTTTGAGAATGGCATTACCACCATGGAAATCAAAAGCGGATATGGGCTGAATACTGTGGAGGAGTTGAAAATGCTGGAGGTCATCCGTCACCTGGACAAACGGACCCCCCCGGACCTGGTTGCCACCTGCCTGGCCGCCCATGTGGTACCCCTGGAATTCAGTTCTTCTGAGGCTTATTTGACGCATATTATTCAGGATCTTCTTCCACTGGTACGTGAAAAAGATCTTTCCGGAAGGGTAGATATATTTATTGAGAAGGATGCCTTTTCTCCGGAGGAATCATTTCTGTATTTATCGAAGGCAAAAAAAATGGGTTTCGATGTGACAGTACATGTGGATCAGTTCACATCTGGAGGATCTGATATTGCCGCACGGATTAAAGCGGTAAGCGCAGATCACCTTGAAGTTATTGATGACTCACACATCCGGATGCTCATTGATCAGGATGTCGTTCAGACGGTCTTGCCGGGAGCCAGCATCGGCCTGGGCATGCCGTTTGCCCCTGCCCGTAAAATTCTTGATGCAGGAGGATGCCTGGCCATTGCTTCGGACTGGAATCCCGGATCAGCCCCCATGGGAGACCTGCTGACGGAGGCCTCCATTTTATCTGCCTCCCAGAAACTAAATTTTGCCGAAACAATGGCCGGTGTCACCTTCCGTGCGGCCAGAGCACTTTCATTGACCGATCGGGGCCGGCTCGACATCCATATGAAAGCTGATTTTGTTGCATTTGCTAGCAATGATTACCGGGAAATACTGTATCAACAGGGTCAGCTTAAACCGGCAATCATCTGGAAAAATGGTAATAAACATATAAAACATACATGATCATGAAAAAACAACTGATAGAATGTGTCCCCAATTTCAGCGAAGGAAGGAACATCCATATCATAAAACAGATCACTGATCAGATCGAAAAGGTAAAGGAAGTTAAATTATTGAATGTCGATCCGGGCAAAGCAACGAACAGAACGGTTGTCACATTTGTCGGGGATCCGGAATCGGTGATAGAGGCAGCCTTCAGGGCCATAAAAAAAGCTTCCGAGATCATTGACATGCGTTGTCACCACGGCGAACATCCGAGGATGGGTGCTACTGATGTTTGTCCCCTGGTTCCGGTGTCGAATATCAGCATGGATGAAGTGATTGAATTTGCTCACCGTCTGGGATATCGCGTTGGGGAAGAGTTAGGCATCCCGGGGTATTATTACGAATACGCGGCAAAATCTCCGGAAAGAAAAAATCTGGCATACTGCCGGACAGGGGAATATGAGGGATTGAAAAAAAGACTGATCGATCCTGAATGGATCCCTGATTTTGGACCGGCACGTTTTAACGCGGGAACCGGAGCCACAGCCATCGGTGCTAGGGATTTCCTGGTTGCCTATAATATCAACCTGAATACGACCTCCACCAGGAGAGCCAATGCCATCGCTTTTGATATCCGTGAAAAGGGAAGGATCAAAAGGGAGGGAGATCCGCTGACAGGCAGGATCATACGGGATAAAAACGGAGACCCGGTCTATGAACCGGGAACGTTAAAAAATGTCAAGGGTATCGGATGGTACATTGAAGAGTATGGGATTGCCCAGCTGTCCTTCAATCTTACAAACATCAGTGAAACCCCGATTCATGTGGCATTTGAGGAGGCGGTTAAAAAAGCGGAGCTGAGAGGAGTCAGGGTGACCGGTTCCGAACTTGTCGGACTTGTTCCATTACAAGCCATGCTGGAAGCAGGCAGGTATTTCCTGACCAGGCAGCAAAGATCATTGGGCATCCCCGAAGAAGAGGTTATTGCAATAGCCATCAAATCCCTGGGACTGGAGGAACTTTCCCCGTTCAACCCTAGGGAACGGATCATCGAATACATGCTGGAAGAACCTGAAAAGGATTGTCTGGTAGATATGAACCTTACCCGGTTTGCCAATGCCTCCTCCTCAGAATCCGTGACTCCGGGAGGAGGATCGGTTGCGGCTTACCTGGGGGCCCTTGGAATTTCACTCGGAACCATGGTGGCCAATATCTCGTCCCATAAAAGGGGATGGGACGACCGGTGGGAGGAGTTTTCAAAACAGGCGGAACAGGGGGAAAAACTGAAAGTTAAACTCCTGAAACTTGTGGATGCAGATACAAAGGCATTCCGGGAAATCATTGAAGCAAGACGGCTTCCTAAAACTTCTGAAGCAGATAAGAATGCCCGGAAAAAAGCGATCAGGGAAGCCACGAAAAAAGCCGTGGAGGTACCATTCAATGTGATGAAAGTTGCCATGGATTCAATGGAGGTTATCCGGTATGTGGCCGAACATGGCATGAAAAGTTCGCTGTCAGATGCTTGTGTAGGTGCCATTGCCGCCAATGCCGCGATCCGCGGCGCTTATCTGAATATCCTGATCAATTGTAAGGACCTCGAAGATGAAAAATTCAAGACCCGGATCCTAACTGAAAGTGAAAGGATTAAAAATGAAGCCGTGAAAAATGAAAACGAGATACTTTCGGCGTTCGATAAAAATTTGAAAGAATGAATTTTACACCAGTATTCAGGTTTGCCGTTGCTTCAGACGGACATTTTGGAGAAACGGGCGTGGATTCGGAACGGAATTATCATAATCTTGTGAACTGGCTACTTGAAGAGAAAAAACAACGTGGACTCGATATGTGGTTTTTTAACGGAGATCTGATCCATGATATCGTCGAAAATCTGCCGAAGGTCAGAAACTATTTCGATTCGGTGAATGTTCCGTATTATGTGATCAGAGGCAATCACGATACCGTTCAGGATGAAGACTGGGAAAAATTCTTTGGGTACAAGCCGAATTTCGAGGTCAGAACCCATGAAATTTTATTCCTGGGCAGTAAAACATCCGATGAAAAGGGCAATTATCATTGTGCCGACATCGACTGGCTTCAGAAACGGCTGAAATCAAACCTGCATCAGAAACTGATCTTTATTTTTCTTCATATTTCGCAGGGCGGATGGACCGAGCAGGGTATTTTCTGTCCCGAAGTGATCAATTTTCTGGATCAACATCCGGAAATAACCGCGGTTTTTCATGGCCATGACCATAAGGAGGATCATATGCGGGAATCAAAAAACACGTTGTTCTTTTTCGATGGATATATCGGGAGCACCTGGGGCCTCGATTATTTTGGATATCGAATGGTTGAAATCGACAAAGATTATCATGTCCGGACCTATCAGTATAATCCTGCTGAAAAGAAGATTGTCAATGAAAATCATATTTAAATGGCCAATAAGTTGAATAATAGTATAACAAAACTTTATTTAGTGAATTATTTAGTTCTTCAATGATTGATGTAAATAATTTTGATGAGATCAGGCCGTACCAGGATCAGGAAGTCCAAAACGTTATTAAGGAACTGATTCAGCAGGATTTTTTTGTTCCCCTAATTAAAAAACTTTATCCTGAAACCGACCCGGAAAGAATCAGACATTCCTTTTCCCGGGTCGCTTCCATTCATGATTTTCAGACAAAGGTGATTTACCCCATACTGAAAAAATTACTCGGTAATACATCTGATGGGATCACCTTCTCGGGATTTGAAAAACTGGAAAAGGACCGGGCACATCTTTTTATTTCCAATCATCATGACATTGTACTTGATCCTTCTGTGTTGAACGTGCTCTTATTCGAACAGCAATTTCATACGACTAAGGTAGCCATCGGTGATAATCTGCTTACGAAGAACTGGATCAAAGATCTGGCACGGCTCAATAAAAGTTTCATTGTTCACCGGACTCCTCCTATGAAGCTATCCTATTATTATTCCCACCGGCTGTCGAATTTTATCAAAACCTCTATTCTGAACGAAAATGAATCCATCTGGATTGCCCAGCGACAGGGACGGGCAAAGGATGGCAACGACGTGACGCAGGTAAGTCTTCTAAAGATGCTCGCCTATGGCGGGGATGAAAATAAATTTGCCTACCTGCATTCCTTGAATTTTCTTCCGCTGGCAATATCGTATGAATATGACCCCTGTGATGTATTAAAGGTAAAGGAACTGGTGGCCAAGGAAAGGTCCAGGGATTTTCAGAAATCAGCGAAAGATGATATCATCAGCATGGTCACCGGACTGACAGGCTATAAAGGAAAAATCCATGTCAGCCTCGGGAAACCGCTGGATAAGGAGTTTGACGATATCATGCAACATGAGACGAGCAAGGAACAATACTCCAGCCTTGCAGCCATCATTGATGAACAGATTCAATCCATCATTAAATTATGGCCCACCAATTATATAGCGTATGATCTGCTGATGAATATGGATATGTACAAGGAAAGTTATTCCCTGGATGAAAAACAATCATTCCTGGACTATGTCAATAAAAGGTTGAATTCTGCAGATCTGAATGATCCTGAGAGCAGGATTAAGTTTTTATCAATATATGCTAACCCGGTGAAAAACAAGATCCGTCTTACCCAATTTTAAAAACGAATGAGAACCATCGGAAATCTACTCTGGATGATCTTAGGCGGAGGAATTTTTATCAGTTTTTTCTATCTGCTGGGGGGGTTGCTGATCTGTCTTACCATTATGGGGATTCCTTTTGGAATCCAGTTGATCAAGTTGGGTATCTTTGCACTGGCACCTTTCGGCCAGACCCTTAATTATGAACGGACCGGAAATGGTTGCCTCAACCTCTTCTTTAATATCCTGTGGATTCTCCTTGGTGGTTTTTACATCACCATCATTCACATCATCTTCGGATTGATCATGGCCATTTCCATCATCGGGATCCCCTTTGCAAAACAACATATCAAGCTTGCAGCCTTTGCCTTGATCCCCTTCGGGACCATCAGTTATTCCGACAGGTATTAATAACCAATCCATATTTTTTGCAAATATAATAATAAATACCCCATAATGGGGGTGTTTGTTAAAATAATTTTAATATTTCAGTATAAATTTGTTCATTTTGATACACCTGTATGTCACGGAAACGGACGGTTTCCTGAATCAGGACCATTAGGCATAAATTTATCTATTTATTTATCAGTTACTTATGATTTATGGCATATCATTGGCTGTTAATACACGAAATAGGTATCCGTATTAACCCAAAAAATAAAGTATTATGAAGAAATTATTTATGTTGATCTGGATTCTGGTTTTTGCCGGGTTCAGTACAGGAACGATCGCTGCTGATGGAAAGGAAGACAAGATAATCAACAAATATAAAGAGGTTATTGACAATACTTCGCCTGATGACTGGTATACGCTGGCCAGAAGTGCCGATATATGCCTCAGAAAAAATATTAACCGGCGGGAAGTATCAGACTGGCTGGATAAAAGCCTATCCATAAAGGAAACACCCTATAACCTGGAAGTAAAAGGAGACTATTACAGAATGAATAACTTACCTGAAAAGGCCGGTGATTATTATTTGAAGGCAATCCAGCTTGGTTCCGAAACTGACCCGGATTTTGACATTAAAACCCTGCAATCAAAAATTGCTGAGGTAATCGATCTGAATATCAATAACTGAGCGATCTTAATTTCCTCAGACCCGAGGCCGTTATCAAAGAGTCCTTCGCCCCGATAAAACCGGGAAGGAAGAATTGATAATTATTAATATATTGATTATCACTCGTTAATAGATTCATTTCACGCCTTGGCATGATAGGAATGACATTTTCGACACTTTTGAAATGGCTTCGAATTTTAAGACCTGCCTCAGGCACTACCAAGATATTCAACCAGGCCATCCCGGATCCTTGTGAAAGTTTCCTGCAGCTTTTGGGTATCCTCTTCGAGAAGGGTCACCCTGAATCCCAGCAGGTTTGACCAGAAAGAAGAAATGGGTACCACACATACCCCTTTTGCCCCAAGTAGATAATAAACGAACCGCTGATCGAACTGGACAAGGTTTTCATTCACCCAGCCTTCAACGATTGACCTGATACCGGGGTTATCGATCTTCAGGTATTGATGAAAGTTCAGCACTCCGTCTTCGAATATAATTGTATTATAAAATGCACCATTGGTCTCATTGAATTTTATCCCCCTGACCGGCGAAAGGATTTCCTTGATCATCAGGCTGCGTTCCCCGATAGACTGATTCTGTTGCCTGATGTATTCGGGGTATCTCGGATCGCTCATGACCAGGGGTATGGCCAGTTGCGGTAATTTCGTTGAACTCACTTCTATCATTTTTGCATTTTCGAGGGTCGTGCATAATTTATCAAATTCCGGTTTTACTTGACGGTTGTAAAATTCCATCCATCCGCAACGTGATCCCGGCCATGGAAGTTCCTTGGATATCCCCTTCAGTGATATACCCGGCACCTCCTGGATATATTCAGCCAGTGCATGAGAAGTCACTTCATTGTAGGTGACATTCAGATATATTTCATCACAGATCAGGAAAAGATTAAATTCCCTGGCAATTTCAACGAACCTATCCAGAATATACCGGGGATATACCATACCGGTCGGATTATCCGGATTGATGATGAGAATTCCAACGATGTTGGGATTGTACCTGACCTTCATGTAAAGATCTTCCATATCCGGATACCAGTTAACATCAGGATTCAGTTTATAGGTTAAAGGATGCGTATTGGCATGCGCTGCCTCGGCGGATGAATGCGTTGAATAGGCTGGAGAGGGTCCGATAATTCTCGAAGTTGGAATAAGATACTGGTATAATTTGCCTATTGCATCTCCAAGTCCGTTAAAAAAAAGTATGTCGTCCGCTGATATCTGAACGCCTCCCCTTCGGTTATTCAGCTTCGCCAGAAATTCACGTGTCGAAAAAACTCCCTTGGAATGACAATAACTGTAAGTATCATCCTGCTGTGCCAGCTTCACCACGATATCCTTAATCCAGCCAGGTATCTTTTTATTCTTCTGGATAGGATCACCTATATTTTCCCAGAAAATAGGCTGACCCAACTTTTCAATTTCAACGGCTTTTTTTACGATCCCCCGGATCTCATAGGTAAGTTCATTGGCGCCTTCCCTTAATAATCGCTGCCTCATTTTAAATTTTTTTTATTTAATTCATCAAAAATATAGAAGGCTTTAACCAATTCGAAAAATTTATTGCAAATTTATCAGCCAGGAGAAAGTATAATGCCTGTAATTCAATATCCGGAATGAAAGCCGCCATTCTTTCGATGCCAAAATTTTTTTGACCTGCCGGGATTCAATTTCTTAAGGATAGTTTATATATTGAGGATCA
>JAGTVG010000129.1 GCA_018224645.1 Cyclobacteriaceae bacterium | reverse complement strand
CTTCTGCCTGACCGATGGGATATTTTACCGGATAAACAGGAAATTACTTTCACAAGAATGACAGGGAATAATACAGGATATCCTGGCTAATCCTTTTTTAACTGTAATCTCAATTCATCCAATTGTTCCTGAGAAATTGTAGCAGGTGTATCAATCATAACATCACGGCCTGCATTATTTTTCGGAAATGCAATAAAATCCCTGATCGAATCGGATCCGCCAAAAAGCGCACAGGTCCTGTCGAGGCCGAAGGCAATTCCTCCATGAGGCGGTGCGCCATATTCAAAAGCATCCATCAGGAATCCAAACTGCCGCTTGGCCTCTTCCTGCGTAAAGCCGAGAACATCGAACATCTTCTGCTGGACTTTCCTGTCGTGGATCCTGATGGAACCACCCCCCAGCTCGACCCCATTGATGACCATATCATAGGAATTTGCCATGACCTGGCCGGGATTCGTATCCAGTAAGTCGATCTGATCCAGTTTCGGACTTGTAAACGGATGGTGCATGGCGTAATAACGTTTTGTCTCTTCATCCCATTCGAGCAAGGGGAAATCGACCACCCAGAGGGGAGCAAAGGTATTCTTTTCCCTGAGTCCAAGTTCATCTCCAAGTTTCAGTCTGAGTTCCGATAGTGCTTTTCTCGTCTGACTGGTTTTGCCAGCGAGCACAAGCACAAGATCTCCGGGGACCGCTTCAAATTTCTCCATCCATTTTTTCAGTTCATCCCCGGTATAAAACCTGTCAATGGTGGATTTTATCGATCCATCTATATTATACTTAATAGTAACAAGACCATTGGCTCCAATCTGGGGTTTTTTCACAAAATCGGTAAGCTCGTCAAGTTGTTTCCTCGTCCGTTCTGCCTCACCCGGGGCACATATTCCCACAACGAGTTCTGCCTGGTCAAAGACATTGAATCCTCTTCCTTTTGCAAGATCATTCAGTTCGACGAATTTCATGCCGAACCTGATATCGGGTTTATCCGATCCATAGGATCTCATGGCTTCGTTAAAATTAAGCACAGGAAAATCCTCCAGTTCAATGTTCTTGATGGATCTGAAAAGATGTTTTACCAGTCCTTCAAAAGTTGCCAGTATATCTTCCTGTGTCACAAATGCCATTTCACAATCGATCTGGGTAAATTCAGGCTGTCTGTCAGCCCGAAGGTCCTCGTCTCTGAAACATTTTACGATCTGAAAATAGCGATCAAATCCCGACACCATCAGCAGCTGCTTAAAGGTCTGGGGTGATTGCGGCAAAGCATAAAATTCTCCGGGATTTATTCTTGAGGGAACCACAAAATCACGGGCCCCTTCGGGCGTGGATTTAATCAGGAAGGGGGTTTCAATTTCTGCAAAATGCAGTCCGCTGAAATAATTCCTGGTTTCCTGCATGATCCGGTGCCTGAGCAGCAGATTCTCCCTTACAGGTCTCCTGCGAAGGTCGAGATAACGGTATTTCATTCTGAGATCTTCTCCCCCGTCCGTATCATCCTCGATGGTAAAGGGCGGAACTTTTGCCGGATTCAGTATGATGAATTCATCAATGAATATTTCAATGTCTCCGGTAGGGATCCTGTCATTTTTCGAAAATCTTTCCAATACTTTTCCCGCAGCTTGTACAACATATTCCCGGCCAACGGTACGCATTTTTTTTATGACATCGGGATGTGTCTTACTTTCATCAAAAATAAGCTGGGTGATCCCATAGCGGTCGCGCAGGTCGATCCAGATCATGCCACCTTTATCCCTTATTCTCTGGACCCAGCCGGCCAGGATAACATGTTCATTCACATTTTCAATGCGTAATTCACCACAGGTATGAGTCCGTAACATGATCTTTAGATTTAATGGGCAAATTTAATAATTGCTGATCACTTTATATGAATGGCCCATGATTTATTCAAATCCCTGTTTTTATTCCATGCCGGGATTCCGGGTGGACAAACATGAAATCTTTTTCAGGTCTGTCCGGAAAGAGTCCGGACCGCTCGTTTCCGGAGGCTTTTGGACCATGATAAATCATTCGGAGAAGGGTAAAATGAATGAAAATGTATAATTTTACATTCATGCTAAAGATAAATCCGGATGAGTAAATTCTTATTTTACACAGGTATTTTTCTACTTTTCGCTGCTCAGCAACCCAAACTGGTTAAAACAAAAATCAGTGAAAATATCACTGCCAGGCTGCCTTCGGATTTTTTCCTGCTGCCACCCGATGAACTTCAGGGTAAATCCATTTCCTACCGGATGCCCATCGCATTTTATACGGATCCAGCCCGGGAAGTTGATTTCAGCGTGAACAATTCGGCCTCTAAATGGCAAAACGAGGATATTGAACTGCTGAAGGAAATATATAAAAGCAACATACAGAATTTATTCGACAATGTTGAATTCATGAAGGAATCCATTGAATCCATAAACGAAAGGGATTACATCGTCTTTGAATTTTCAGGCACGGTTTTACCCGGAGAAAGTTTATTCAAACAGGAAAGTCCTGACCGGAGATATTATTATACAGAATATACGCTGAAAGGAAGTCAGATCTTTATTTTTACTTTTACTGCACCGTTTCAACAGAAAGAGCAGTGGGCCGGTACGGCATCGGCTATCATGCAAAGTATCAAAATGAAGTAAAAATGGAGCCCGGCACACATAATGATGAACATTATATGAAGGAGGCCATCCGGCAGGCACGGTATTCTTTTGATCATAATGAAATACCTGTCGGGTGTGTCATTGTTTGTAAAAACCGTATAGTGGCAAAAGCGTATAACCAGATAGAGATGTTGAATGATGCCACTGCCCATGCTGAAATGATCGCTTTAACCTCGGCATTTAATTATCTGGGGGCAAAATATTTGACGGATTGTACGCTGTATGTTACCCTGGAACCGTGCATGATGTGCGCCGGAGCCATGCACTGGGCCCAGATCGGTAAACTCGTATATGGTGCTTCTGATCCGAAAAAAGGGTTTTCGCAGTTGGGGCAGGGAATTTTACATCCGAAAACTGAAGTTATTTCAAACATTTTGGAACTGGAATGCAAACAAATTATTGATAGATTCTTTATTAGCCTAAGGGATCAGAATTAAACTATGTTAAACTCAAAAAACCAAAATTATGTCATTTGAACTACCATCATTACCTTATGCCTTTGATGCATTGGAACCGCATATCGATGCTTTAACCATGGAGATCCATCATGACAAACATCATGGCGGATATGTATCAAAACTGAATGATGCCATTAAAGGAACTGATCTTGACGGAAAATCCATTGAGGAAATCATGAAATCTGTTGGGAACAGTTCACCGGCAGTCAGGAATAATGGCGGAGGACATTTCAATCACAGCTTATTCTGGACCATCATGTCTCCCAACGGTGGTGGTAATCCTTCCGGGGATCTTGCATCAGCCATCGATAAAAAATTCGGATCTTTTGAGAAATTCAAGGAAGAATTTTCAAATGCTGCCACTACCCGGTTTGGTTCCGGATGGGCATGGTTATGTGTTGATAAACAAAAAAATTTGTATGTGACTTCCACCCCTAACCAGGATAATCCTGTCATGGACATCGCCGAGGCGCCCGGGACACCCATTCTCGGTCTGGATGTCTGGGAACATGCTTACTATCTGAAATATCAGAATAAACGTCCCGAATATATATCCGCTTTCTGGAGAGTGGTTAACTGGGATGAGGTGAACAAAAGGTATAAAGGAGCGATGTAAGGAGTTGCCCTGCGTTTTTCCTGGTAACAGGGAGAACGCAGGACCGCTTTTGATTTAACCGCAGAGGGCGCGGAGATAAACGCAAAGTTTATATTGGTTGACCGCAAAGG
>JAGTVG010000128.1 GCA_018224645.1 Cyclobacteriaceae bacterium | reverse complement strand
TTATATCAACTACAAGGTTACATTCAATGCCGGTGAAGTGACCGTCGATGAATCCATGAATGTTTCCTTCGGCAGGTTTGAAGTGCCTCAGCTGAAGGGAACCATTGCCCGATAGGTATATATATTGGTTAATAAGTTATAATGTCTGGAATGGCTAAAAAAAATTCATGATGAAAAACTATGAATTAAAAGAATTTGGAAAAATACACATACCATCACTTCGAGGAAAGGAATGAGTATTCCGGGACTGATTAAAAAATATGGTAAACTCAAAATACTTAAAATACATTTCCCCTTTTCCTGGTTTGGAAGATATTAACCCCAATTCTACTTATACCTTTTAAAAATCAGAAAATAAAAGTATTCAACATGTTCATATTCATTTGGATAAAACAAGGAGCAAACCCTCGCACCGGCAAAATCAGGACGGCTTTATGGGGGATAAATTTGTGAATTTTTCAGATTAATTTAAAGCACGATATTACTTAAGAAAATCCTGGTCAGTTTCCCGTAAATGTCAGCCTGATACCAATGGAATCTGATCTTTCAGAAATCCAGAAATGATACTGTTTATAATATAAACCTGCAATAATAATATAAACATAAAAAGCATTTACATCGCCCTAATATTTCATTAGTTTACAGCAATGTTTTTAACATATTAATTTATTGAAGATAATTCCTCATCCACACATAAAATGAAATCCCTTTATTTCTATCTGCTTTTCCCTGTTTTGGCCATGATCATGGCTTGTTCAGCCGGAAATGATTTTACCCTGCAGAAACCGGCGTCCATCTCCTCCTGGCCGGACACCCTGCCCTGGTGGAAAGCCAACAACCTCCGCCTGATACAGACAAACCTGCCGGCTTATGAAGCCACCCTGGATCCGAATGCACTGCTGGCCGACCTTCAGCAATTTTCAGCGAATACACTGATGATCAATGCGGGAGGCATCATGGCCTTTTATCCGACCGAACTGGAATTCCATTATACCAATCCCTTCATGCAGGAAAACATGCTGGGTGATGTGATCCGTAAATGTCATGACGCCGGCATCCGGGTGATGGTCCGCTTCGACTTCAGCCGTGCGCATGAAAGCATCCTTAAAGCCCATCCCGACTGGTTTTACATTTCTCCCGATGGCAACCGCATCGATAACCACGGCATGTATACGGTATCGATAAACGCCCCTTACGAACAGGATTATATATTCCGGATCGTTGAGGAGGTGATCGATAAATACCCGATCGATGGACTTTTTATCAACATGTTCGGTTACCAGACCTGGGATCCCTACCAGGGTGTCTATCATGGGATCGACCAGAATCCCCATGAAAAAAGGCGGTTTTCCCAATGGAGCGGAGGAATGACCCTGCCGTTGAGGGAAAACCCCAATGATCCGGTTTACCGGAAGTATGTGGAATTCAAAAAATTCACGACTGAAGAATTGCTGCAACGCCTGCATCAGCTGGTGAAATCAAGGAATGAACAGATTGCCATCTGTACCTACCGTGATGAAAATGTAGATATCATCCGTCATGAAACCCAAACCCGTGAACACCCTTACTGGCCCTATAATGCCTCTGACAATGTCAATCATATTGAAAATTCCTATCCCGGCCATGTGGTAAGCAACGCGAGCATTCAGCAGATCTCCTTTCAATCCAGGTACAATGCCGTGGAACCCGAGGAGGTTGTCATACGGCTTTATCAGAACATAGCCAATGGGTCAGGCCTTGATATCAGCCTGATGGGCGATTTCCAGGATTATGAGGATGAAAGGAATTATGGCGTCATCAGGAAAGTGTATGGGTTTCACAAAAAATACGAACCCTATTTTGGCCGCTATACATCCCCGGCTGAAATTGCGGTGATCGCCCCGGGTTACTGGCCGGGGGGTGAGTCCATGGAGGAATACCGGGGTATACAGAAAATGCTGAAGGAAGCCCATCTGCAGTTTGATATCATTGAAAATTCACAGATCGGAAAGTTAAAGGATAAAATTTCAAGTTACCGGCTGATCATCCTTCCGGAAATCATCCACCTTGAGGCGGATGCCATAACCAGCCTGACGGAGGCCTGTAAGGGTGGAACAAACCTGATCGGCACGAACAGATCATTTTCCAATCATCCTGATGTCCTGATGGATCTGTTCGGTGCAAAGGTAGTTGACCGGGACCATGACGGCGCTGGAAATTACCTGGCACCGCTGAATAAAACCCTGTTTAAAAGATTCCGCGAACAGGCCATGTTATTCTGGAAATACAATCTCGGGCTGTATGAATACCCACAGGCCGATAAGGTATTTCTGCGGGTTCTAAGCAAGGGCAGGCCCGGGCCTCCGGAAATGATTGGCGGTCATGAACCGACAGGATATCATGCCATGGGATTAAAAAATCATGCCCGTTCAAAGGCGGTTATGCTGCCCATGAATATAGGCCGTTTGTATTATCTGCAGGGATACGAGCAACACAAAAATATCCTGCTGGACGTGATCGATTTTATTTTTCCTGAGGCGCGAAACAGGATCATTACCAATGCCCACGAAAATGTGGAAGTGATCCTGCAGGATTATGTCCTGAACATTCCTGACAACCTGAATAAAACCGAACCTGACGGGGCAATCCTGCACCTGGTCAACCTCTCAGGATTCAGCGGCAATACCTATTTCAATTCCATACCGATGGAAAACCTGGATTTCAGGATCAGGTTGGGGTTTAATCCTTCAGCCATCTATGCGATGGGGGGAGAAAAAATGATTCCCTTTATTCATGAGGATGGTCATGTGCAGTTTATCCTGGAAAAACTCAATGAATTTGAAGGAATTATTATGGAACGTTAGTCATTGGGAAGGAATATCCGCGCATGGATTTTACACTTTCTTTTCAGCCAGGCTTTCCACAAAATTTTAACAGGATTGTTCCATTATCTGCCTGAGCCGGTCCAGGTCCTTTTTATTGGCCCGCCTGATCATCAGACCCATGAGAGGTGCAATCCATTTCGAAAAGCCTTCCGGCTGGCCTGTATTCCGTAACGTCATCCGGGTTGTCTTTTCATCCAGTTTTTCCCATATATAGCTGGTTTCCATCGGGAAAGGGCCTTCATGCGTACGCATGACCAGTTTTTCATATTTAATAAATTCAATGATTTCGTAAATATAGACCAGGGTACGGCCCAGAAAATGAGCCTTGAATTCCATATGGGAACCTTTCTGCAGGGATCTTGGTCCAAGCATCCTGACTGATTCGATATTTACATACCATTCAGGTGCGTTTTCAGGACCGGCAGCATAAGTGGCTACTTTTTCAACAGGACATTTGATGACTATCTGAGTAGATATATCAACCATTTATATTTACCGTAAACAATAAATTTACAGATTATGACCCATTAAAGTGCCTGAGTATGGCTAAAAAATTTCGTGTAATCCAGTTCACGGATGATCCATTTTTAGCAGGACCATAATACCGCCGACAGGTTCGGGGTAAAAAATTGGTCGGCTACTTCTTCAATCTTTTTTAATCCTGAAGAAAATCCCCGGATTGACATCATCCGAAATACGCAATAAATACAATCCGGTTTGAAGATGTCCCACATCCATGAAAGCATCCTGCCGCAGAATACCGCTCCCCCACATAGAAAATAATTCCATTCCGAAATTAGTCAAAAAGTTCCGGTAAATCAAAGCTTGCCGGGGAGCGGCCAGGCTGGGACTGGAAGACGCGGAGTCGTGGTCTGCGGAGTCGTGGTCTGACGACGCACCCTCGTCTGACGACGGTGACTGGTCTGACGACGGTGACTGGTCTGAGGAGGATATTCCCAAATACTAATGAAGAAATTACAGGTCATCTAAACCATCAAGATGTAATGTTCGCAATCTGAAAACTGAGGGGTAAACTTTAAAAGCGGTCAACTGATCCGGGCATAATCAATCACAATTTTTAAACACGACGCACCCTCGTCTGACGACGATATCAAAGGTGTTCCAACTCATGATTTGCCTGAATTTATTATATTGCAGCATGAAATTTTTATTCGCATGAAAAGATCCTATTTTTTAATCACACTCCTCTCCTTGAATCTATCGATCGGTTGCCAGCAGGGTCAGAAAAATGTTTCCGAAAACAAGGTCACCATCGATCCGGGAAAAGCATCGACCCCTATATCTCCCCTTATCTATGGACAGTTCATTGAACACCTCGGCCGGTGCATCTATGGGGGCATATGGGCGGAAATGCTGGAGGATCGCAAGTTCTATTATCCCATCACTGCGGATTACAACCCCTGGGGAACCAGCAGCGATCCCTTCTGGAATGCCGGTGAATTCAGGATTCTCGTTGCTTCTCCATGGAAAATTATCGGTTCACCTGAGGCAGTAACCATGACGGCCAGGAATCCCTTTGTGGGTGAACATGATCCGGTTGTCAACCTGATCCAGGAAGAAAAAGAGAGGGGTATCGGACAGGAAGGTCTGGTTTTTGAAGCAAACAGGGAATATACAGGCAGCATTTACCTGGCCGCTTCTTCAACGGACATTACCGTAAAACTGCGGGTCATCCCAACCAATAATGATCCCATTCCAATGGCAGAATATACCGGCCTGAAAAATGAATATGGACGATATGAATTTAAATTCATATCGCACGAAGATCTTGATGAGGCTTCCCTCGATATTGT
>JAGTVG010000127.1 GCA_018224645.1 Cyclobacteriaceae bacterium | reverse complement strand
CCGTCAGGATAAGGCCAGATGGGTTATGATCTATCCTGGTAATTTTAATGCCATTCATGAACCGGATGGATGGATACCGTTTTGCTTCATTGAGAAGGAATTCGTCAAAATCCTTTCTTCGGGACAGAGCAACCTCATGTATCCGGTTCTTAACCAGGTTTACCGCCGGAATCGATACCTGCTGGTGTTGCGGCCCGAATAAATGAACTCCCCTGCATTCGATCTTCTTTCCGAAAGCGATAAAATCTTCAAGGAAACTGTCTCCAATCTGGCTCATGACCGACAGGGCATATCCGCCAAGGCAATCACCGCAGATCTTATCCCTTGGGAAATGGTCTTTTTCAATCAGGGTAACCGGAATCCCGTTTTTTCCGAGGAAAATAGCGGCTGTTAGTCCGGCTGGCCCCGAACCGATTATGGTGATTTCCCGATCACTCATGCAGGTATTTCCAGGAAAAACTTATTTCAAACGTATAAATCATGCTGTAAAATGATTATATTTTTATTAACCTGAAATAAATAGGCAGAAATATATGTTTAATTTTATGTGTTAAACACTTACGTGTATGAAAAAATTCTTTCTAATTCTTATGATTGTGGTCCTTGTTCTTATCGGGCTGATCCTGATAACCCCGTTGTTTTTCAAGGATACCCTGCTGAATGTCCTAGACAGGGAAATTGAAAAAAACATCAGGGCCGAGGTATATTTTGACAGGGATAACGTGGACATCTCATTGATAAAAAATTTTCCGAATCTTACCATTTCCCTTGAAGATATCGGAGTGGTCGGGGTCGAAGAATTCCAGGGGGATACGTTGGCCGATATCGAAAGGTTTGACCTGACAGTCAACCTGAAAAGCCTGATCTGGGGCGACCAGATTCAGCTGAATTCGATGAACATGGTTAATCCACAACTGATGATCCTGATCCTTGAAGACGGCACGACCAATTATGATATTATGGTGGAAACCGAAGAAACGGCAGTGGATACCGGCGCGGAGGAAGAAATGAGCGTTGGGATTGATCACTGGACCATCCGGAATGGGCAGATCGCATATTTTGATCAGTCTGCCAATATGATCGTGACCATGGAAGGGCTGGATCATACCGGAACGGGAGATTTTACGGAGACCGTTTTTGATATGGAAACCTCCAGCACGGTCGAGAATCTGATGGTCAGGTATGAGGATATCACCTATCTCCAGGATAAAAAACTCAAAGCCGATATGATCATTCATATGGATCTCGATGAGACAAAATATACATTCAGGGAAAACAAGATCAGCCTGAACGATTTTTCCTTCGGACTCAATGGATTTCTCATTTTGAAGGAGGAATCTTATGATATTGACCTTTCTTATGAAGGGAAGGACAATACCGTTAAAAGTTTATTGTCTCTTGTACCCGGTGCCTATAAGGAAGGTTATGAAAATGTAAAGGCCGAAGGTGAAGTGAATTTTTCCGGAAATGTAAAAGGTGTCTATAATGAAAAAACGGAGGAGATACCGGCATTTCATCTGGAACTGAATGCCCGGGATGGTACGATCCAGTATCCGGATTTACCTGAGGCCATCCGCAACATTCAGATCGACATGCTTGTCGATAATAATGGCAAAAATATGGATCAGACAAAAATTGATGTGAACAGATTCCATCTCGATTTCGGGAACAATCCTGTAGATGCCACCATAAAAATAAACAACCTGGTCAATTATGATATGATCGCCGACATCAAGGCCCGGTTAAACCTGGATGAAGTGACGAAAATCTATCCCCTGAAGGATACGGAATTGAGTGGAAATGTGGATCTGGATGTGCATATTGAAGGCGTCTATGACAGTGTGAATAAAACGATCCCGATGTCCGGAAAAATTGATGTTGACCAGTTGAAATATTCCGGACCGGATCTCCCGATGGATTTTGGAATTCAGCGTGCGGCCGCTGAACTGGATACCCGGCGGATAACGCTGAATGTGTTTACAGGTAATATCGGGAACACAGACTTGAACCTGTCCGGCTACATAAACAATTACATGGCCTATGTCATTGAGGAAAACATGCCGCTTCAGGCCGAATTTGATTTAAGGTCAAAACAGGTGGATCTCAATGAATGGCTCGCCGCAGATGAATCGGGGGATCAGGAGGAAGATACCGTAGCACTTGAGGTTGTAAAAATCCCGGAAAACCTCGATTTTATCCTCCGGTCGGAAATGGATCTGGTTTACTATGATAATCTTGAGTTGAAAGGCGTAAAAGGGACAATAAGAATAAAGGACGGGATCCTTATGCTGGAAAACCTCGATTTTAATACGCTGGGAGGGAATTTTGGAATGGCAGGAAACTATGACACGAGGGATATGGATCATCCCTCCTATGATTTTGAATTGGATATCAATAAATTGTCCATACCGCAGGCTTACAAGGCTTTTTTTACAATCAGACAACTCGCCCCAATAGCAAATCTGATGGAGGGGAATTTTTCAACTGATTTCAGGCTGAGCGGGGAACTAAAACCCAATATGATGCCTGATCTGACAACCATTTCCGGATCAGGGATCCTTGAAATACTGAACGCAGCTGTAAAAGGTGCCGAATCGAAGGTGATTTCCGGAATTACCAGTCTGACCAAACTATCGGATGAAAGTACGAATGTCACCCTGAAAGATGTACTGATGACTACCCAGATCACGGACGGAAGGGTTCTGGTCGAGCCATTTACCATCAGTCTTGGAGGCAATCAGGCAGTTGTCGCCGGCAGTCATGGACTGGATGGTTCCCTGGATTACAGGATTACCCTGGATATCCCGCCGGGACTGGTTCAATCTGCATCCTCCCTGGTCTCATCAGCCATTGGAAAGGATATTAATGTAAATGCTAAGGATCTGAAACTGAACCTTGGGATAGGCGGCACTTACAATGATCCGAATATCAATATACTCGGGGCGGAAACCGGTGGCACGGAAGAAGCGGCAAAAGAAGCGCTTAGGGTGGTTATTGATGAGGAAAAGGAGAAATTAACCAGCGAGGCTGAAAAAAAACTGGATGAAGAGACGGATAAACTTCTTGAACAAACGATTGATACCGTTGAACATAAAGAAATAAAGGAAGAAGTGGATAGAGCGAAAGAAACCCTTAAGAATTTACTTAAGAAAAAAAAGTAAGAATAATATTAACATTTGTTCGATTTTCATAGGTGTTACAGCAAATTAAGCATTAATGCATCGCGCCCTCAGCGCGTTGCATCAATGCATATTTGTTATGTGGCCGTGCATTTTTATATGAATTCATGACCTTCACCACACTGTTTTTCAATTCTGCCCCGAATAGGTGATCTTCCAAACCCTGCCCACATTGTCATCGGTCACATACAGGGCTCCATCAGGCCCCTGGGCCAGGCCGGTAGCCCTGTATGCTGCATCCCCGGGGCTTTCGATAGTATCCGTTCCCGCAAATCCATCGGCAAAAATCTCGTAATCACCGGAAGGCTGCTCTCCCTCGAACGGAACAAATACCACATGATATCCCTTCTGTTCGGGTGCCCGGTTCCACGAACCATGGAAAGCGATGAAAGCCCCGTTTTTATACCTTTCCGGGAACATATCACCGGTATAAAACAGAAGTGCATTGGGCCCCCAGTGACCTGGAAATGCCATGATGGGATCCTCCTTTTCATCACATCGCCCAACTTCTTGGCCGTTTCCGCCATATTCGGGCTCAAGTACTTTTTTATCCTGTATCTGATCATAGTAACAATAAGGCCATCCGAAATCCGCCCCGTCATTCAACATGAAAAATTCCTCGGCGGGAAGTTCCGCGCTCTGCTCCTCACTGTATAGTTCAGGGAAAAACTGGTGCAACTGGTCCCTGCCATGCTGGACAACATAGACATGTTTGCTGTTCGGATTGTAATCAATCGCAACGGCATTCCGGATCCCGGTGGAATATCTGTATCCGTCTTCCATCTGATCCTGTCCTGGAACAGTGGCCTGGAATCGCCAGACCCCTCCACTGTTTTCAAGCAGCGGACAGGGATCCATGCCGGGAGATCCTTTGGTTCTCCCTTGTTCCATGCATGCGTTTGCAGGTGCCCCGACATTAACGTATATGTATCCATCCTCATCAAAAGTAAATGTTTTTGCAGCATGCTGCCTTTTATTCAACAGACCTCCGATCATCAATTCACCCTGGCCTTCAGGAACCAGGCTTTGTGAGGAAAGTTGCATCCTGAATATGGAAGAATCTGTTGAATAATAAAGATGGTCCTGATAAATACCGATACCGGTTCCGGCAGTTTCACTGAAATATTCAATTTCATCCGCTTTGCCATCCTCATTGGAATCTTTCAGGGCAACCAGTCCTTGCCCGTTTCTGACCGTCCTCAGGTTGATATAGACATTTCCATTCTGATGGACCACAATATGGCGGGCCTTGCCGAGGGTATCGGAAAAAATACTGGACTGGAATCCATCCGGAAGCGTAAGCCCTCCATTATTCTGACTATCATTTACCATTACGGACGATTTTTCCCGGTCCAGCTGTGAACAACTGAACACGGATAAACCCAATACGATAAAGATTAAATTTTTCATAGTTTAGTTTGGTTTATATATCATCTCTTTCAATCGGCATTGTCATACAGCGGGGCCCGCCAAGTCCCCTTGAAAGTTCGGAGGAACGTATTTCAATCACATCAACGCCACGGTCGCGCAGGGCACGGTTGGTATGTTTGTTCCGGTCGTACGAGATCACCCTCCTCGGGCCGAGGGCAAATACATTGGCACCATCATACCATTGTTCCCTGGAAGAATGATCAGGATGGCCATACCCTGTTTCTATTACCTCAAGATGGGATATTTCATTTTTAAGAATGGTGATCAGGGATTGCTGGACGGCTTCCTTATGCATGATGAACTTTCTGTTATTATCCATACTGCTTATCCGGTGTACATAGGTTTCCTGAAGCGAATCGATTGCCTCCGGATATGTTACCACAAGATTTTCATCCACTACCGTAAAAACCGTATCAAGATGCATGTAGTTTCTCCTTCCGGGCAATTTAACCTCATATACACGCTCTACAATCCCTCCGGAAAGGACATTTTTTGCCACCTTCTCGATAGCCGCCGATTCCGTTCTCTCAGAACAGCCAATGGCAAGGACTTTGGGAGAGATTACCATCACATCACCCCCTTCAATGGTAGGGATGGTTGAAATATCATCACCAGGAAATACTTCATGATAAGCATCCTTAAAATCAGGATGATGTTTGAAGATCAATTTCAGCAGGTGTGATTCAAACTGCCTGCCGGAGAATTTCATGTTGCTGGAGATCACGCCATTCTGTGTAACGGCAGCGGGATCCCTCATAAAATACATGTTCGGGCTTGGATGAATGATGTAATAATTCGAATCGAACTTTCTGTTCCTCAAAGCGGGCACCTTTCTTTTAAGTTCGTCAGCACGGATTCCCGCAATTAACATGGTGACTATTTCGGCGGTGGAGAAACAGGACATGATGTCCCCGCACACCTCCTCATGACTGCTCCTGGCCAATGCATCCAGAAGAATAGATTCTTTGAAAACATCCTGTTTGACAACGTCAAGCAATAATTGTCTCAGGCGGTATACCATGGCATCAGTTGTACTTTTGATGACATTAAAAAATTCATCATGCTCCTTCTGCATGGATTCAAGATAAGGGACATCTTCAAATAACAACTCACTGCTGTTCTGCGGGGTTAACCGCTCGATTTCCTGACCAGGACGATGCATGATCACACGGCGGAGGGTACCGAATTCCGAATTCAACTTTAATTTCATTCCTGATTTAGTATAAGAAAACTTTGATTCTTTTCAAAACCCGGGATTTAAGATTCTGAATATTTTAATAAATGATCAACTAACAATCCGAGATAACGGGCGTCAGTTGCATCAAAAGTATTCAGGAGATGACTGTCGATATCCAGCACAAAACTGACCCTGCCCTTTCGGATACCCGGGACTACAATTTCTGATTTCGATTCGGAACTGCAGGCAATATGGCCGGGGAACTTATCCACATCGGGGACGATGATGGTTTTCATATTTTTCCAGGAACTGCCGCATACGCCTTTCCCGAATCCAATCCGGGTACAGGCTAAGGAGCCCTGGAATGGCCCCAGAACAAGTTCATCATTTTTTACCAGGTAAAAGCCAATCCATAAATGTTGGAAAGCCTCCTTCAGGACAGCCACAAGATTGACCATGTTTGCAATAAGATCAGGTTCACCCTGGAAAAGAGATTCAACCTGGGGCAACAGCGCTTCATAGATCCCGATTTTATCCTTTGTTTCCGGTAGTGAAAGTCGATGTGTCAATGGATCCGCTTTTTAAAAATTAAAAGATCATCATCAAATATACTTTGTTTCTCAATCAATTCACCATCCACCAGATGGGGAGCTTCGAGACCATTCCCAAAAGTCAGGGGAGAGGCAAATATCCTGGCTTCATCCCATAATCCTGCATGAATAATGCTTTCAAGCAGAAATTTTCCGCCTTCCACAAGAACCGATTGAATCCCCCTATGCATCAGGTCCCTGAATATCCCTTGAATAAAGGATGATTCCTCCGGTTTAATCCATATGATGTTTTCAATTTCCCTATCCTCCCCAAGGTTGTAGACCAGTGTTTTCTGGCGCTGATCAAAAATCTGATAGTTCCCCCTGATTTTTAAATGTGGATCGATGATGATTCTGGCAGGATCTTTTCCTTTCCAATCCCTGACATTCAATGCCGGATCGTCATGCAACACCGTATTGGCCCCGATCATGATCCCATCCTCCTCCGACCGCCATTTATGTACGATCTGCCTGGAATATATATTACTGATCCATTTTGAATCATGATTTGTTCTTGCCATATAACCATCGGCAGTGACAGCCCATTTTAAAATGATGTAAGGCCTTTCCTTTGAATGGAAAGTAAAAAAACGTTTATTCAGTTTATATCCCTCGGGGGCAAGCATACCCTCCGTTACCTGGATCCCCGCTGACTCGAGGATCCTTATTCCTTTCCCCTGAACCTGTGGATTGATATCGCGGTTTGAAATAATGACATGTTGTACCTGGTGTTTCACAAGCAGATCCGCACAGGGTGGTGTTTTGCCATAATGGGCACAGGGTTCCAGGTTTACATAAACCTCGCTTCCCTTCAGCTGGTTTTTGTCCTCGATGGAATTTACGGCATTCACCTCTGCATGCGGACCTCCGTATACCTGATGCCAACCCTCTCCAATGATCTTATCTTCCTTAACGATCACACAGCCCACCATCGGGTTCGGGCTTACCCGGCCTAATCCGTTTCCGGCTAATTCCAGGGCCCGCAACATAAAATTAATATTCAAAAGCTGATACTTTTGTTTGTAAATGATAAAAAATAATATATCAAAACTATTATCTTTTATTCATCAAAAAAAGTATGGAAAAAAAATTCAGACAATGGACGCAGCCAGGACCTACCATTCCCATTCAATATTTCGGCAGGTAAGGGAAGATCTCCACCCTTTTTATGGCCGCGAGTCGGAAAGTTTATCCTATATGCTGCTTGACGAATATCTTAATATAGACAGGATAGCCTGTATTTCGGACAGGATTATTCAACCGGAGAATTCCAGGATTACCTTGCTGGATGTCGCAGTGGAAAGATTGAAAAAATATGAACCCATTCAATATATACTTGGGAAATCATTGTTTTATGGACGTGAATTCCATGTTAGTCCGGGAGTCCTGATACCCCGGCAGGAAACCGAAGAATTGATCCGGAAAATAATAACAATGAACAGACTGCGTAAGCCAGGGATACTTGATATCGGCTGCGGGAGCGGATGTATCGCGGTGAGCCTGGCGTTGGAAATCCCGGAAGCTGAACTTTTCGCCTTCGATAAATACCCGGAAGCTGTTCAAATTACCTGTGAAAATGCTTTGAAATTAGGAGCTGAGGTTAAAGCGGTTCATCATGATATATTCGACGGTAACTGGCCTTTTCCGGAATTCGATATCATCGTAAGCAATCCGCCCTACATAGCCGAATCTGAGAAAGAAAACATGAGTCAGAATGTGACGGACTATGAACCGCGGCATGCCCTCTTTGTTCCGGATGAAGATCCGTTGAAATTCTATCATAGAATAGCCGAAATTTCTGCCTCGGGATTGAAGTCCGGCGGATATCTGTTTTTTGAGATCAACGAATCCTTTGGAAACCGTGTATACCATCTGCTGGAAACTTCAGGATTCGATATGGTCAGGATCGACCAGGATATTCATGGCAGGGACCGTTTTGTTTCCGGGAGGAAAAAATGATCCTTTGCTGAAATCCCGGGATGATTTCATGCCATCAATTGTCCACAACCTCTAAGGGATTATACTGAGCCCCTGAATATCAGTTTTCTTCATCAAAAAACAACTTGTAAAAATGTTTTCCCCGCTCCTGATCATACCCCCGGACAATTTCCTGTCTGTTTCCATGGACGTAAATATGAAAGTTCCGGTCCAGTTTGATTACACTCCGCACCCTGCGGAAATTCTTTTTAACCGCATCCGGTGATATTTCAAATTCATCTGCAATACTGATATCATTTTCCCGGGCATATTGTTCCCTGAATTTTTCAAATGCTGCCCTGTGATCAGGATCCTCAAAAAGTGTTGAACCATATTCCTTATGATCAAAATGATCATGATTGTTGAAGTATTCCGCCGTCCTCTTCATTTTTTCAATTTTATCCAGCGGTGCCGATTCCTCCAGCTCCTGGTCTACAAAAGCTTTCAGGATATTCAGCTGACTGGAGGTGTTGTAAAAATTGTTGTGTACCGGGATGGCCTTGAGAAACCTGTCGGTAAAAATATTGGATTCAAAATCATACATATTCTGTTTGAAAAAAAGTTTTGCCGGTTCTCCGTCCAATCCAGGCAATATCAGGACACAATCAGTCATTTTTTTAAGATTCACCCCTTCGTTTAACCTGAGGGAAATATTTGAAGAGGATCGTTCAACCTGCAGGAATTTATCACGTGAATCAGTCAGGAATATTCCGAATCCTGTCGTGGTTCCCTGGTCAGACTGCAGATCAATAAAATGACAGAAGATCAATTCACGAGAGTTCGAATCCGTATCTTTTATCCGGATCCATTCCCTGGCAAGTTCAAGGGAGAATTCATGAAAATCACCGGTCACTCCTGAAAATCCGTTCACGAATCTTCCGATTGAACGAATCCCTCCATCTCCATCCGGGGGAAACTGATATACGGCGTCCTTGTTAAATCCTTTCAGCAGGGCCTGCGCCAGGTGGTGGTTTTCTGTTTCATCCGCCACTTTCATAGGCTCACTGCTTAACATTAGATCAACGTCCGATGGGCCGACCTGATGTATGGAAATGTGCGAAATTGATGAAAAAAGTATATTTTTCATATTTTCTTATGGATTAAATAGGTGCCGAAAACAATTTTTTTTACTCCCAATTAATAAATTCACATAACATTATTACACATCCTTTCGTTGTATAACTAGGTGATTGATTGGGATGTGTAACTAGACGTTGGGTGGATCTAGTTAGTTTTTGGTTGGTTAGTTGAAGGCTGTCATTCTGGCAGCCTTCTTTATTATAAATAGTCCAGTTCCCATTCAATACTATACCTCGCTTTCCGGGTTTCCATCCTGTTTTGTCTCATGTCCGTCAAGTACGGTCCTCCGGGTTCATCGAGTAATATAGGGAAGATCCCCAGAAGATCATTCCTGCTCAGGTAATCATAATCCCATACCTCAATATCAAGCGGGGTGCCTGGATCATACTCCTTTAATTCTACAAGAATGGTGGTACGACCGGGCCTGATCTGGTGAAATGTCCTGTCGACAGGCCATATTTTTTGATTGTTTACAATCAGGTAAATTTCATCCGAACCGGCTTCATCAGTGAGATAACAGTAAATATTAAGAAGTTTCAACAAAAGTTTTCTTCTGTTTTCCATTAAATTTCCTGAAATACCTGGTTTTTACTGGTTTCCTAAATTGAATTAAACTTCGTAAAATTCAGGATCAAATAAAAAAATATGGATCTAAAAAATGATATGCCATGGAATAAATTTTTAGAGATTGGAATCAGGAAACAAAAGAATGATAACATTACTGTCCAGGCATTCGAATCTTATACTTCAAGTGAAATTTCATACCCACTGAATTTTCT
>JAGTVG010000126.1 GCA_018224645.1 Cyclobacteriaceae bacterium | reverse complement strand
CGATTGTTAATTCTTCACGCCAGATTTGTTCTTAATCAAATCAATTTCCAATATTGAAATTACAATATTTTCCTGACTTTAAAAGGTTCAATCTCACCGTTACATAATCTACGACAGGAGTATGCTGAGAGTTACGGGCAGCACTCCCGGCCAGAATTTCAAAAAAATTTAAGCACCGTTAGGGTAATTCCGGATTATTTCAGTCTTTTTAAATAAACCAGAACAAAAACCAAATGATTAAACCAAACATTAAGACTTATGGCCTATATTAAACTGAATAATGAAAACCTGCCCGGGATTGTGGGATTGCTCGATTATCGGCCTGAAACAGCAAAGCATCGGAATGGCCTTGCAGAGACCCTCCTACGCGGAAAATCGACATTGACTTCCGGCGAAAGGGAACTGATTGCAGCATCTGTTTCGAACTGGAACAATTGTCATTTCTGTTTTTCCTCTCACGGCGCTTCAGCAGCAGCCCACCTGGAAACCTCCATCGACCTTCTTGATGAGATAAAAAACGGGTTGGGGAATACCGAACTTTCACCGAAAATGAAACGACTGCTGAATATTGCCCAGAAAGTTCAGATGGGCGGAAAAAATGTTACCCGTGAGGATATAGACAGGGCCAGGGAAAAAGGTGCCACGGACCTGGAAATTCACGACACTGTACTGATTGCCGCAGCATTCTGCATGTTCAACCGGTATGTGGATGGCCTGGGGACCTGGGCACCGGAAGAAAAAGAAGCATATATAGAAATGGGCGAAAAACTGGCCCATCAAGGTTACACCGCAGAATAATATTTCATAGCAATACAGTCGGATGTACGGAACATAACGTTCCGTGCATCTTTTTTAAAACTCATGCCATGACTCCAAGTCATGGCATGAGTTTTAAAACAGGGGTCATTTGCAAGTGCCATGATAATTTTATACCTTGCATGCCGGGAATTAAGCCTATTTTTAATTACCTAGTCTGCATGGATGCTCCCCGGGATTATCTGTTGGCACATATGATCCCGGGATTTTTAATGGGTAACCATCCTGCATTGTAATCCAGAATTTCTCCGATCTTTCAGTCACTTTCAGAAGGGATCCCTGACATGACCTAATCCGGGGCTGTCACCGGGATAAAGCATGCCTTCTTCCATCCGTATCAATCCGGAAAATGGATCATTCACCAGGTCGAGATGACCATCAAGGTCAGCATAGCGGATGTTGGGTCTCGCCAGGGCCAGATGCATCCCAGCTGCAATGCCCAGTTCGGACTCATCCATACAACCTATCATTGACTCAACACCCGCTGATTTTGCTACCGAATTAATAAGTAACGCTTCATTGAGTCCTCCGACTTTCATGAGTTTGATGTTGATCATATCCGCCAGATCATTTTTCGTAAGCCTGAATGCATCCCGGAGTGTGAGTAAACTTTCGTCTGCCATTACCGGCACAGTAACATTCCTGGTAACAATACCCAGCAGATTTTCAAGTGCCACCGGGGTAGGTTGTTCCAGAATTTCAATGTTTGATTTCTTTATTCCCGATATAAAAGCCAGGGCTTCCTCCACCTGGTATCCCTGATTGGCATCAAACCGTATTTCAATATGGTTTCCGACGGTTTCACGCAGCTTCAATATTCGTTCTATGTCGTCAAGATAATTTTTTCCACCCTTGATCTTCAGTATCCGGAATCCTTGCCTTACCCATTGCCTGGCCGCCTCCAGGGTTTCAATGACCGGTAAAATACCAATGGTGATGCTTGTGGCGATTTTTTCCCTGTATCCACCCAGAAATTTATACAGGGGCACGCCGGCATCCCTTGAGATCAGGTCAAAAAGTACCATATCCATCATGGCAAGGGCTGAAGGTGCTTTTTGACCGGCTTTTTTCGCCTCCTCCAGCAAATAAATATATCTCCAGGGATCAGAACCTTTGAGTAGCGGCTCAATGTACTCGTTGAAAAAAAACAAAACAGATTCCGGGGTTTCCCCTGTCACCACGTTATCAGGAGCGGCACATCCCCAGCCGGTTAACCCATTATCCGTAACGGCCTTTAAAAAAAGATTGGTGCAATGATCCACGGTTTCATAGGCTATCGCATAAGGCTCCCTGAGATCCATCTTCCAGGTCCAGCATTCCATCGATACAATTCTCATAGTATATTCAGTATTTATGCTGATAAAGATTGTGCTGATAAAGATCCTCCAATATCCGGCCTGGATCCCCTCTGCGAATTTAACCCCGATTAATTATAAATTATTTCTAAAATGGAATACCAATTGTATGTAACTTAATAATATTCAATAAAATACGTGACGCCCCGATTTCATCGGGACGAAATTTATGAATTTTTCGGGTTAACAAGGTGTGCCGCCATATCCTCCAGGATCTTCCATCATTTTCAGGCAGGTGATTTTCGCATTTTCATTTTTTCAGTTTCGTGCTCAGTAGATTGACAAGTTCTCCAGGTCCGTGGGCAAGGACATCAAATACAGGCAATCCAATCTCCCCGGAGATTTTACTGCACGCATCCGGTATTTCATCCAAAGCCATTTCTTCATGATTCAGCGTGATGGCAATGACTTTTCTCCCGGAAATGGTCTCAATGGCATTGATCTGCTGACCGAGCGGATGAAGCGGATACCTGGGAAATCCATCATATTCCCTGCGCCTGGGTGCATGCTGCAGGATGATAAAATCCGGCCGGCCTGCAGCAAGGATCTCGAACCCACCCGGATAGGCAGGATTCAGCAGACTGCCCTGCCCCTCAATCACGATCACGTCCGGATTTTCATTTTTCCAGGCCTGGTAAACAGCATTCTCAATTTCACCTGAAACAAAATCATTGATAAGGGAATCCAGGATGATTGCATATCTGGCTCCCTGCATCCAGGCTGTCTGCCCCGTACCGATGAGTTCAGCCTTGCACCCCGCCTGAACAAATCCCTGAACAATTAACCAGGCAGTCGTTCTCTTGCCGATGGCTGAATCGGTTCCAAGCACGGCCAGTTTAAGACAATTTACTTTTTCAATATTCCCGGTAAAAAAATGCAGATCCTCACGGGAAGGCGTTTTTCTGATGTCCCGGAGCCTGACTTTATGATGTTCCGCCAATTCCCTCATTTCAGGGATATCGGTCAGGAAATCATGCAGTCCGCAATCAATATGAAGACGGTACATGATTGCCTTTTTAATGTCGTTCCTTGTCCGGTTATCGAGTCTCCCACCGTCAGGTGCCAGGCCGATCACCATGTACTGGGGAATTTCCCCATTGCCGATCGAATGATAAATAGCCTCCCGTACATCACCAAATATCGGTATGTCATTCTTTATGCCATCCAGGACAAGGCCGGCATCCTGGCCGGCATACCGTGAATCCACCACCGATAAAATATGATATCTGTTTGTAAAACGGACAAGGCCATGGGCCGTTTTCCCATTGTGCGTATTGTAAGCCCCTTCTGCATACACAATGGCATTACCATCCAGTAATTTTCTGTTCATTGATACATTATTTTCTGCCAGTCAATACAGCAACATATCGGTCTCCTTCCAGGGGTTGTTTTCTGCTCCATTCCAGCAGGGCGACCAGGCCGGCGGTTGAAGCTGGCAACACGCTCAATCCTTCCTTTTCCCTGAGAATCCGGCTGTAAAACATCAGTTTCTGATCCGTGACATCCATGGTTGTTCCTCTGTTTCCCTCGAAACAACTGTACCGAAACCGGATGCGCCATCCAGCAATAGATCGATCTTTAATGACTGATTTTCTTCCACCTCCCGGAATTTATCATTGCTTTCCTGATATTTACTCAAAAATGAATTCAGAGTCAATCGATTCCATGATTTATTAACCCGAAAAAATTCACGGATCTTTCACTCCAGCGGCCCTATCAATCATATAATATTGATATTCAGATTAATAATTATTCGGGAAATATTTAAAACCATTTCTCATTATTCCGGAATATGGGCTGATGAATAAATATTTATCGGAATTTAACTTAGTTATGTTATCAGATTTTTATACATATGTTAAATTCTGCGAGTACTTTCAATAGGGAAATTATATATAAATGTACCGGTTAACCTGCATTTTCAGAAACAGGTAAAAAAATGAATCAGGGAAAATCACTGCATTTAATCCATGCTTTTACTGGTATAAAGACCATTGATTGGCTTATCTTATTCTTTCGGCTCTATTGATAACAACATCATCAATACCCGCCTTCAATGCTCTACTCCTGAAACGGGTATAACTCCTCCTGGCTTGCATATTGATGTTCGCCGGCCTCGTGCCGGATCCTTGCGGCAAATATTTCCCCTTCATCAAGCATTTGAATGGACTTATTATCCAGGCGGCTTTCCCCGATATGATCCGGAAAGGTAAATTCCATGACGACATCATCGATGTAAACACCGATTTCCTGCCGGTATCCGTCATTGATCGTCCAGGTGCCTAAGTTGATGGCATACTTATCGATATTCAAGGAAGAAACGGGGGAATTTCCGTTTGTCCGCCTGAAATCATGGTCGATATTGATGACGGCATCATGCCATTGACCTGGTATATCATTGAGGTTGAAATAGCTGGATTGTACCGATCTGCCATAACTGCCTGCAATCGAATAGGTTGCCCGCCCGATCACGTAAACGTGGCTTAATACGGGATGACGTTCCCTGTAACCTTCGAGCCATAAAAAGGCCCCGTTCCAGCTATCCGGATCAAAATGTTCACCATCGATGCGGAAACTGAACCGCAGGATGGCCTGTCGTTCGCCGGGAACGCGGATCACCTGGGTCACCTGGTTCAGGGTTTGCGGCAACCGGTCCTGTCCGGGAGCATGATATCCACGTTTTCTCGAAAAAAGATACAATGATTTACCGGTCCGTCCCGGGGAATTCCGTGCCTCCCTGATGTTTGAAGGTT
>JAGTVG010000125.1 GCA_018224645.1 Cyclobacteriaceae bacterium | reverse complement strand
TATTACTTTGCAATAATGTCCGTAAAATTAAAAAATTGAAACCGTGTAAATTATTCTTCCGGACTAAATTTTATAAAACTGTAATAATTAATAATTTCATCCCATCACCCGAAGGCCCTGATATGCAAGTTAATGAATTTTATATTCAAAGCGGTACAGGAAAGGAACTCTACGGCAGGTCCTGGACACCGGATGAAAACCCAAGAGCCGCGATCGCCATATTGCATGGCTTAGGAGATCATATCGGCCGGTATGAAAATTTTGCCGGATTTTTTACAGGAAATCAGATGGCTGTAATAGGCATTGATCTGCCCGGACATGGCAGATCAGGAGGTAAACGGGGCCATATGGGTGATTTTCCCCTGATTTTGACGGATGTTCTTCAGTTGATGCTTGAAGCACGGCGAAGATTTTCCGATATACCGATTTTTTTATTTGGTCACAACCTGGGCGGGAATATTGCAATCAGTTATGCCATCAGGCAATCATCAAAAGAAATCATGGGTGTGATCCTGTCAGCCCCCCTGATTCAACCCACCGGAATGCACATCAGTCAAAAGATGCTGAGTTACCTGCCGGTGGGAAGGTTTTTCCCTTCCTTCACCATGTCCTTTACCCTTGATCCCATGGAACTCTCACATGATCCCTCTACCGGTATTCATTATCTTAATGATCCTGATAAACATGATAGAATTTCTGTACGGCTGTACCATCAGCTTACAAAATCATCACAGTGGATCATGGAAAATGCAGGTAGAATGTCATACGCCCTCCTGGTCATGCATGGCAGGGACGACAGGATCATGCCATGGGAAACTTCAGGTAAACTGGTGGAAAAGATCCCTGGAAACGCGGAATTGAAGATATGGGAAGAAATGCGCCATGAACTGCATCATGAAAAATCAAAAATCCTGGTTTTGAACTATATGCTGACATGGATGCAAAGCTTTCTCGAAGAACGGAAAACAGGTTAGGACAAACATGGATCCGTTGTGCCTCTTTTTTTCTATATCCCTCAACCTTTTCATGCCTTTGAAACGTTATGATGAAAGTATTGTATTTTTACTGAAAAGGATCTTTTCTTCGGATCCGGTCAGTGGGAAAGATTTAAAGCCAGTAAAATCATGATTACCCCAGTAGAAAGGATCAGTATATTTGACATATTTAAAATTGGTGTGGGTCCTTCCAGTTCCCATACGATGGGACCATGGAAAGCAGCTTCTGAATTTTGCCGGCAGCTTGTTAAAAACGACATCCTGAATGATGTTCTTTCCATTTCCATCAACCTTTTCGGATCCCTGGCTAAAACAGGAAAAGGACATGGCACTGATATGGCCATTATTCTCGGACTCATCGGGGAAAAGGCTGATACGATTGACCCCCTTGAAATCGGGCCGAAGGTACAGCGGGTAAAAAATGAAAAAAAGATAAGACTTCTCGAACAGCATGAAATCCCCTTTGATCCTGCTGAAGCCATCATTTATAATAAAGACATCTTCCTTTCCTTTCACCCCAATGCGATTTCCTTTGAAGTATCCACCGCTGGTGGAAAATCCTTCCGGGAGACCTATTATTCCATTGGTGGTGGCTTTATTGTGAAGGAGGGATCTCCAATGAGATCTGGTAGAAAAACCAGCTTTCCCTATCCCATCGATACATCAGCCGATGTCCTGAAATGGACTGGTATGACAGGATTTTCCGTTTCGGAAATCGTTTACCGGAATGAAATATCCATCCGGCCAGCCGGTATAGTTGATCAACATATCAGAAAAATCTGGGATGTCATGCAGACTTGCGTACATCTGGGATGTCATACTTCCGGATTCCTGCCCGGAGGACTCAATGTAAAAAGACGTGCCTTTGAGATCAACCGGAAATTACTGCCGGAAGACAATTCCAGTGAGGTGAAGGAGTGGGTACAACAGATAAGATCAGAAAAATATGGCTTCAGTGAAATCCTGAAATGGGTCAGTTGTTTTGCGCTGGCGGTAAATGAAGAAAATGCCGCTTTTGGCCGTGTGGTTACGGCACCTACCAATGGTGCGGCAGGTGTGATACCGGCAGTGCTTTTGTATCTGTTGTGTTTTTCGGAATTCAGTTCCTTCGATGTGGTCAAAAAATTCATCCTGGTGGCTGGTGAAATAGGATCCATATTTAAAAAAGGCAGTACGCTCTCCGCTGCCATGGGTGGATGCCAGGCTGAAATCGGCGTTTCTTCGGCAATGGCCGCAGCAGCATTAACCGAATGCCTCGGTGGAAATCCGGAAAAGGTATTGATGGCTGCGGAAATTGCCATGGAACACCACCTTGGACTTACATGCGATCCGGTTGGCGGCCTGGTACAGATCCCATGTATTGAGCGGAATTCCATGGGAGCGATCAAGGCGATCACCGCGAGTATGCTCGCCCTTGAGTCTGACCCCCGAAGCGCCAAGGTCACCCTCGACCATGTTATAAAAACGATGTGGGAGACAGCCCAGGACATGAATTCAAAATACAAGGAAACCTCCGATGGAGGTCTGGCCATCAATATCCCGGTAAATATTCCTGATTGTTAGTTCCCGGCCACCATGCATCAAGATAATGAATTGAGCCGCGAACGGCTTAATGGTTATTTTTCCCTACATTTGCATTTTAACCCGTGAGGAACAATGTATAAATACCGGATCATCGTTACCTTTTGCCTATGGAGATCTTATTACATCCCCTATGTGATTGACCTCATGACATTGCGCGGGAGCGGAGCGGATATCGGTTGGTTGAAGGCTCAGGGCATACCGCTGATCGGTTTCAGGCCTGATCACCGGCGTTATTTTGAATACCATCATACAAATGAGGATACCTTCGATACGGTAAATCAACAGGAGCCCGAACCCGGTAAAGCTGCAATGTATTTCCTCTTCTATTTCATTCTTAAGTATGGGTGGTAGCCGGGAACATTCATATCGGCATAAAATGAAAATACTCATCTGGGGTATGCTTTTATTTCTTCCGGCCGGGGAATGCCTGGCCCAGCAGGATTCCACCCGGACAATGGAACTTCAGAATCTGGTTATCCATGGCAACCGTCTTGATATTCACTTCCGGGAATCATCAAGGAATATCAACATCATTTCCAGGAAGGAAATACAGACCCTTCCGGCACAAAGTCTTCCGGAAATATTATCCTATGTGCCCGGGGTGGATATCCGCCAGCGGGGTCCTCTGGGCGTACAATCCGATATCAGCATCCGGGGAGGTTCCTTTGAACAGACACTGGTCCTGATCAACGGGATAAAGCTGACGGATCCACAAACAGGACATCATTCGATGAATGTACCGGTAAACATCAGCAATGTGGACCGTATTGAGGTTCTAAAAGGTCCGGGAGCCCGTATTTATGGGCAGAATGCATTTTCCGGTGCCGTTAATTTCATTACAAGGATCCCGGAAAAAAAATATGCCGGTATCCGGTTGTCCGGAGGTCAGAACGGTCTGTTCGGAGGGAGTATTGATGTTTCACTGCCCGGTAAATTCGGCAACTATATCAGCATATCCAGGGATGTTTCTGATGGATACAGGCATAATACGGATTTTTCCATCAATAATCTGTTTTATCAGTCATCCATTGATCTGAATGGTGAGAATCTTGAAATATTGGGAGGGCTGGCAAACAGAAAATTCGGTGCCAACGGTTTTTATGCAAGCCCGGCCTTTACCGAACAATATGAGGAAGTGACCTCATCCATCCTGAGTCTGGGGTATAAACGAAAAATCAGGAAAATTACGATCGCTCCCCGGATCTACTGGAGAAGTAACAGGGATAATTATTTTTTTGTCAGGGATCAGCCAGAGATCTATGAAAATCTTCATTACACCCATGTTGGCGCTGCGGAATTGAATTCATCCTGGGACAACAGTCTTGGACATTCCGGATTCGGCATTGAGTACCGGTATGAATCAATTGCGGGGGACTGGGTTCGGAATGGCGAACAGACCAGCAGCAACCTGGACGGATTTTCCCGGCAGAATGTGGGCATTTTCCTGGAACATCAGTTCAATTTATTTAATATCGATATCACACCAGGAGTTTACTTCAATTTTAATGCTGACTTTGGCTTTAATGTTTTCCCGGGAATTGATCTGGGTTATTTTATTTCCCCCTCCCTGCGCATATATGGAAACATGGGGAAAACCTACAGGATCCCGACCTTTTATGATATGTACTATCAGAGCCCCGTTGAGCAGGGCAATCCTGATCTGGACCCGGAAGAGGCATTGAGTTACGAAGCCGGTATCCGTTATCTGAATGTTTATATGCAGGCCGAAGTGAGCCTTTTTCATCAGAATGCGGGTGAACTGATCGACTGGATAGCCATCCCGCAGACTGATTCCACCTTTATCTGGACCGCAGCTAATTTTTCCAATGTCAGGAGAAATGGCATTGAAATTGCTTATTTCCTTGATATGGAAGAAATCCTGAACACGAACAGTTATATCAATCATTTCCGGATCAGTTATAATTTCATTGAATCCGATCTTCAGGAAAAAGCAATTACTTCCCGGTATGTCCTTGAAAATCTGAAACACCAGCTGATCCTGGGATTAGAACACAAAATTATCTGGAAGGTTTATCACCATTTTCAGGCCCGTTATAATCAGCGTGTATCGGAACCCTCCTATTGGGTATTAGACTCCAGAATTTTCTGGAGCAATCCGAAGGGACATCTTGTATATCTTGAAGCCACTAACCTGACCAACACGCAATATACGGAGGTTATGACACCCATGCCTGGGAGATGGTTCAGGGCAGGCTTATCCTACCAGATTGCGTTTAAATAGCTTATGTTAAACAGTGTAACACATAACTGAAACAACGATGAAAAAGTATCTTTTAATAATTGCGGCAGTCATATCAGTCCATACGGCTCATGCCCAGTTTTTCCAGCTGGGGCTGAAAGGCGGGATAAGTTCCTCAAAAACACAGGTGAATGAGGCGTTTTCCATCAATAATGCAACGATTAATTATACAACAGGCGATGCCGTACTGGGATGGCATATCGGATTATATTCAAGGATCAAGATCTCGGGTTTTTTCATTCAACCGGAAGTTCTTTTTTCCTCGACAGGAGGTCATATTGAAATTACAGGAGAGGATATAAATATACCCGCAATAGGTGAAATTGACCTGAATAAACTCGATGTTCCAGTAATGTTCGGATTTTACCTGGGGAATTCCTTCAGAATCTTTGCAGGACCCACCTTTTCCTACCTCATCTCAGAGGATATCAACGGGCTGGAACTCTATCCCGATGTTAAACAGAATTATCATGATGCCACCATCGGTTACCAGGCAGGGTTGGGTATTGACGTTTCAAGGGTGACCCTGGAATTGAAATATGAAGGCAGTCTCAGTGCTTTGGGAGAATCAGTTACCCTTCCGTTCATCAATGAAACATTCAGTACAGACATGAGGAATCCGCAGTTTATTGCCAGTATCGGATTGAGACTGTTCTGATGGGATATAAATATAACAAAAGGCTTTCTCCAGGTTGCCTGTATCGGTCTTCCCGGGGAAGGCCTCTTTTTTTTTGCTGAGGTTCTGCGCTGCGCCTAATTCAGTTTAAATGTATAGGGCATCCTGGCCTGTAAACCGATATATGAGTCGAGATCACGGACAATCTCAAGGTATGGGTAAAGGTCGCCGGTTTTCAGCCGAAGCCATTTTGCCTGGACATCATTGCTCAGGTCGCTCATGATCTGCTCCAGTATGGTTTTCTGAGCCGGATAATAAACCACCCGGTATTCATCTACGTCGGCCTTATCAGCGGCCATCGAGATGGCATCTTCAAGGGTGCCAAAAACATCGATCAATCCGATATCCCTGGCTTCGATGCCTGACCAGACCCTTCCACCAGCCAATTCAAGCATTTTCTCCAGCTCCATATTCCTTCCTTCTGCTGCCTTGGTCGTAAATGTCCTGTATCCACGCTCAACATCGTTCTGAACAATCTGCTTTTCGTAATCTGTCAACGGCCTGGTGACGGTATAGAGCCCTGAAAAATTCCCGGTATTTATATTGTCGAAAGTAAGCCCGAGTTTATTTTCAAACAGCCCCTGCATATTAAATATCATTCCGAATATCCCGATGGAGCCGGTGATTGAGGTTGGGGATGCGACAATGGAATCACATCCCATGGCAAGATAATAACCGCCCGAAGCGGCCACATCCGAGAGTGAGGCAATGACCGGCTTTTCCTCGGCAGTCTGCCTGATCTCATTCCAGATCACATCCGAAGCCAGTGCACTTCCTCCACCCGAATTGATCCGTAAAACGATGCCTTTTACCCGTTTATTTTCCCGGGCTTCCCTGATCAGCTCTGTATACTTTTCAGAACCGATTGACCTGTCATCTCCTTTTCCCATGGTGATCACTCCCGTTCCCACAATCACTGCGATCCGGTCCCTGGCATATTCACTTTCCTTGAACGATTTATTATATTTTCTATAGGAGACCATATTGACTTCCGACTCATCCTCCGCGGAAATCTTTTCGTTGAGTATTTCACGCACCTCATTCAAATAGGCCATTTTGGTGATCAGGTTATATTTTTCTGCATCACTGCCATCCCTGACCAGCATGGAATCCGAAATGTTTACAATTTCCTCAAAGGATAATCCCCTGGAATCGGCGATCTTACGAAGCACATGATCATAGGTGGAATTGACGAATGAAGAGATCTGTTCCTCATTTTCCTTACTGAAATCCTTGCGTGTAAACGGTTCAACCGCACCTTTATATTCACCTACCCTGAAGATCTGTGGTTCTATTTCAAGTTTATCCAGCGTACCCTTGAAAAAAGCAACTTCCACGTTCAGACCATTCAGTTCAACATTGCCATAATCCGGGGTCAGGTAGATTTCATCGGCAACCGATGCAAGGAAATATCCCTGTTCCACGTAGTATTCACTATAGGCAACGATAAATTTCCCGGACTCCTTGAATTTTTCAAGTTCAGTCCTGATCTCCTCCAGGGAAGCAAATCCGGCAGAAAAGAATCTCGGCTCCAGAAAAATACCCTTGATCTGATCATCTGATGCAGCATGACGGATCGCTTGTTTGATCTCTTTCAATCCCATTTCAAAAGGACCCATTCCCGGAAAAGTCAGCTCAGAAAACGGATCGTCAACCTCCCTCTCCTCCAGATTTCCACTCAGAATGATCTGCAGAACTGAATTATCCTCGATGGTTACCAATTTTTCACTGGAAGCGACAGATATGATCCCCATCAGGATGATAAACAGGATAAAACTGAAGATGAATAATCCAGTAATTACAGCTAGTAAATTTCTTAAAAACCTCATGCTAATTTCTCTTTTATTTTTCCTCAATAATATGATATAATTGGCAGAAGCACTATCCAATTTATATTTTTGCCTAATATTCAAGGATGAAAGGAAAATATCTTTTATTAGGGACTAACCTGGGTGACCGGGAAAAAAATCTCAAGCTCGCGGTAATTTCCATTGAAAAACAGGTCGGCAAGGTTCTTCGCCGTTCTTCAGTTTTTGAATCGGAAGCCTGGGGATATCACGATCAGCCATCATTTTATAACCAGGTTCTTGAAATTAATACCACCATTTCGCCGGAATCCCTATTATACGCGGTTAAAACTATTGAAAAGGAAATGGGAAGGATCCGGAATGAAAAATGGAAGGAAAGGATGATCGACATTGATATCCTTTATTATGAAAATGAAATAATCGATACCCGTAAGCTGATCATCCCCCATCCTGAAATTCAAAACAGGAAGTTTACTTTGGTTCCGCTATGTGAAATCTCAGCCGCTGAAATACATCCGCTCCTTGGCAAAACAAACCTTGAATTACTGAAGGAAACACCGGATATCCTGGAGGTTAAGAAGATCTGAAGATCAGGAAAGGCTATGCGCCGTCATTTCAGGAAAGATCTTTTTCACCAGTCCCTGTAAAACTTTTCCGGGACCACATTCAATGAATTCCTCCGCACCATCGGATACCATATTTCTTACCGACTGTGTCCATTTAACGGGAGCAGTGAGTTGAAGATTAAGGTTTTTTTTGATTTCTTCGACGTCAGTATGCGGCCGGGAAGTATAATTTTGATAGACCGGGCATCTGGGTTCATTAAATGTGGTATGCAAAATGGCTTTTTCGAGTTCTGCCCGTGCCGGTTCCATCAGCGGGGAATGGAATGCTCCGCCCACCTGAAGTTGCATCGCT
>JAGTVG010000124.1 GCA_018224645.1 Cyclobacteriaceae bacterium | reverse complement strand
TGCCGATATTCTGGATAAAATTAGGCAATCCGAGGCCGCTTGTCCGCCCCTGAAGATCGAAACCCTGGAGATTAAACATGGAAGGGGTATCCGGATCGTCATTCGGGAAAATGGCAGGGATTACCGAACTGCCATTGGAGGCAACATAGATCCGGCCATCAGGTCCCACCTGCAGGGCACCGAATTCTGCACTTTCCTCAGCCAATAGGTTTTTTGTCTGGTTGATAAAGTCAATATTGGCTGAATCCAGCCTGATCTCATAGATCCTCGATGTGCTTCCTGTCAGCGAGACATATAACTTTTCACCTCCGGGAGAAAATTCAACCCCGTATACCTGATATTCGGGAAATAATTCATCAAAGTTGATCAGCTGATGGTTGCTCAAGGTTGCCGTGGTATCTTCATAATCCAAAAGATCGACATAATTGTTTCCATTGATGGTAAGCGCGACAGCCAGTTTGGATCCATCCGAGGAAAACTTCATATATCCTTCTGCACTTTCTTCCGAACCGAACCCATGGACCGAACCAATACTTTGCAGGATCGGGTTCCCTATGCCATCCTGGGTGATGGGATACAGCCTGAAAGTATTGTTTCCATATTCATGGGCCACCAGAATCGCGTTGTTCCCGTATCCTCCGATGGCTGTGATCCTTTCCGTATTTTTTGTATACAAGGGAAGTTCCTGGAGAACAACGGACCCGGGATCATTGCCGGTGATTTCCTTGATGTCAAGAATGGAATAGGAAAGAAGATATGAATCATCCGAATTATAAACTTCACGGGTGGTGAAAATATAATACATGGTCTCATCCTGAGGGAATGGAATGGCGATGACCGATTGTGATGCGGTCTGATCGCCACCGATAAATTCTCCCAGCAGTTCACCGGTACGCCCGAAAACTGTTTCCCCGTCGGTATAGAACAGGATCTGTCCGTTCCTGTCGGAAACGGCCGCCACCCCTTCCGGGGCATTCATGACCCCATCCAACAGGGCGACCGGCGGCTGTTCATTAAAATCGATCCCCGCGCCAAATCCGAAATACCACTGGTTCTGGACCTGGAGCTGAAAGCCATATTCATTGACATTGATGGCATCATACGAAGTACACGTTCCGGTTGGCATATTATAGGTTCCAACCACCCAGTAATATCCGGCTGTATCTACCGTATAGGTAGCGTCGGTATGGCCCCTGACTGACCACCTGTATTCTATGGCCGGGGGTTGTGATGCATCCAGCAGGAGGGTTTCATCGGGGCAAATGGTCGTATCCATGGGTAATTCGGACCCTGCATCATTTCGAAGCACCAGGGTATCGGATTCAAAGATTACCACCGGACCGGTAATTAAGGAGTCCTTGCCGTTCAAATTGGCCCTTAATGTTACGTTATAGGTGCCCGGATCATCATACTCATGGATCGGACTGATGAGATCTGAACTGGACCCATCCCCGAAATCCCAAAGGTAGGAGGAAGCCTGGGGTTCGATTAGCGGGTAAAATTTTGTGGAGGTCCCATAACAGTCACCGAACGCTGTAAAACCAAAATTGGTAAAATCAGGAACCTGGAAGGGAAGGGTTTCTGGGAATTGCCGTCCATTAAAATTGACCATCCCGAAGGGATTCTGTGTATACACTACCAGGGAAGCGATACTATCCGCCCCGGCGATGCTTCCGGCGAATAAAGGTCCTCCGCTGTTCTGTTGAAAGAGGTGATAAATGATGTTATCAGGACCTCTTTTCAGACCATAACTCCTGAAGACCGGTCCGGGCAGGATCTCTGACAGGCTGGTTCCCGGATTGTTCAGGTCGTACTGGTAGATCATCCCGGCCTGCCCTGCATTTCCATGTCTCGAAATGTATAATTTCGTTCCGTCCGGAGACCATTCGGTATCAAAGATGGAATAGGTATCATTCGGATTAGAATCCGCATCGGAGGTGGCACTGTTCAGCACCGGCCTGTCATATACCATTGTCCCGGTCGTATTGGCGAAATCGATCAGATGTATATTCCTGCTTGTATCCTGGGGTGAAACGGCAATTTTTCCTGCCGCCTGGCTATAGGAAATATTGGCTGCAATGATCGCGGGCATACCGTCCCCTGAAAAATCAAAAACCGAGCTTCCTGCCACATCAAGGCCTGAATTGATTACCGGAGTAACCCTGAAGGTGGCTGTATTTCTTTCGTGGGTAACAAGCCATGATTGTGTTCCCGCCTGGCTGCCAATCACAAGCATTCCCTCGGAGGCGTTACCGGTCAATCCCGAATTGGATGGGACAAGCATTCTTCCATAGGGAGGTTCTGAAGCATTCGGTGCGTTTCCCTGGGCATTCATGTCGATCCTGGCGGTAAAAACTGATCCGCCGGCTGAATAACTGGCGGAATTTGCAATGATCAGGTACTGGTTGACAAGCCCGGGCAGAGAAGTGACAGCTGCGGGCTGATTGGCGCTTGTATTTCCATTTAACCCGGGAGCATAGGTACTGATCAATTGATGGCTCCGGTCGTATACCACGTTGCCATCGGTATAAAACAGCAATTCCCCGGTGATTGGATCGGTTGCAACAGCGCTTCCGCCAATGCCGAAAGCAGGATTCTGAATGCTGTCAAGCTGGGCGGTGAAATCAGATTTCTTGAATGTGATGTTATAATCCGATTGTCCAAACATCCAGAAGATTTCTCTGTAGTCACTGATTTGAGCATGAACGGCGGTAAGACTGATGAAACTGATAATTCCGGTAAGGAACCACCTGGCCGCACAGTTGAATTTCTGATTCAAGCTTCCTTCTGTCATTATAACCTGTAAAACGGTATAATCAATACGGTAATTATACGAATTTTATTATATCTTTCAGGCAATAAATATACTTTTAAAATAAGTATGGTCGTTTTATCTGAAGAGTAAAAATTATCCTGAAAATTTATTATTTGGTGATTAATTGTATAATTTGATGCCCCTGAATACGGTGAGCAATTAAAAAATATTCATGGATCACAGGATTCGTTTGGTTATATTCATAGTGTTGATGTTGGCTGGAGGGAATTCCCGGGGACAGGATCCACAGTTTTCACAATTTTATGCAGCACCCCTTTATTTGAATCCTGCTTTTGCCGGATCTACCCAGATCACCCGGGTAGGAATGAATTACCGGAACCAGTGGCCCGCCATTGATGCATCTTATGTTACCTACACGGCCTATGCCGATCATTTTTTTGTCGATGTAAACAGCGGGGTAGGTTTGCTGATCATTTCTGACCGTGAAGGGCTGGCCGGTTTACGCAACCAGGGAGCTTCCCTTTTTTATGCCTATCAATTACCGGTTTCAGGCAGCTGGACCTTCAGGGCGGGGGGGCAGGCAGGATATTATTTCAGGGACCTGGATTATTCAAAACTTGTTTTCGGGGACATGATCCTTCCGGATGGCACCATCGTGCCGGGAGGTGAAAACCTGGACAATTTTGCCGATGCGAATTATCTTGATCTTTCATTTGGCGGGCTGATGTACAACAACAAAGTCTGGGTCGGATTTACGGGGCATCATGTGAACACACCCAACCGTTCATTTCTTCAGGATGGCTCCGATCCGTTGCCTGTCCGTTATTCCGTTCATGCCGGGTACCGTTTAAATTTACGGCCTGGTGCATCGGGTCAGATTCTGGGGGGTAATGTCCAGCGTTCGATTGATTTATATCCGGCCGTTAATTACAGGGTTCAGGGTGAGTACATGCAATTTGATGCTGGGGCCTATCTTGATTTCCAGCCGGTTATTTTCGGCGTATGGTACCGGGGCATTCCATTCAGGAAAGTCAATGACATCAGCAACAATGAATCGGTGATATTTTCTGTCGGGTTCAGTAAGAACAATTTGAATTTAGGGTATAGTTTCGATTATACATTGTCCCAGCTTGGCATTCAGAGCGGAGGGGCGCATGAAGTATCCATTTCCTATGAATTTTTTATCGGGAATCCCCGTAAACCGCCCAGGAGCATACGGGAAATTCCCTGTCCGAAACTTTAGTAGGGATATTTAAACCTTTATTAATTTTCAACGTGGATATGCTAGGTTTATATAATAAATCCGCTAATTTTGCAATCCTTTGTTTTGGGGGTAGAGAAAGAAGGTGGTTGATCGGGAAATAAAATGTTGAAAACATTTGTTGTTAATACCGGGTGCATGTAGT
>JAGTVG010000123.1 GCA_018224645.1 Cyclobacteriaceae bacterium | reverse complement strand
GGTTCCCATGAATGGCAGGTCTGGCGGCATCATCTTTTTGAATTTGCACAACAGGTTTTTCAACAATAAAAATTCCGTCGCAACCGCCGTCGTCTGACCACCCCCCTTCGTCTGACGACGGCATGTGGTCAGACGAGTAACCTTCCTTGTCAGAAAACCGGGGTAATCATTCAGATCCATGCATCCAGCCGGCATATTCCTTGAGGATATCGTCCTGATCCTTCCATGCTTTATATACCAAACGTGCCCTGAATGAATATTCATGACTGGTTTTGAAATCCTGGACGATATATTGAAAATCCCAGGCAGGACAGTATTCGCCGCCTCCCGTTGGGGATTGGGAAAATCGGATCCCCCCTGACGGGTCAAAAAAGCAGGCGAAGACCATTTGATGGAAACGGCCATAAAAAAAAGGCAGATCAAAGTTATAATCTGAAAAATGAGAGGCGAGTGAGGCGTTAAATTCCGGGGCAAAATAAATCCTGCCGGTATCCTTGATCCAGGTATGTGTGCTGTTAACGCCATGTTCAGATGAAAAGGCCCGTATCCACCCCCCGGTATCCTTTCCTTTTTCCATTCCGTGGAAATACAAACTTCTGTCGGCCGGACGATTGATATAACTGGCCCAGAACAAACCGGCATATCCATGTCTGAAAAATCCTTCATCATGAATGATAAAACGGAAGGATATATCAATGTAATGGGGTTCAACCAGCCTGAACCGTGTTTGACTTTCTACCCTGGACAGTGGAGTAGGGTCCTGGTAAAGCAATACCTCCCGGTCCGATATCCTGAAAAGTTCCATGGGATGAAGGCGGGGTTCAAACAGCTGGACCAGGCTGTCTCCTCCGAAGATATGCTCCAGATTAAATCCCGCATAAAAAGGGACAAAGAGGTTCGAATCCTGCAGGTTATGCCGTAGTTCAGAAATCCCGTTGTACCCGTCCCTGTGATCCTCACCGTAGGCCGAATTATCCGCGAAAACTACCTCAAGGTCACCTGCAATCAGCCTGATGGTTTTTTCGGGCACAAGCGTATCCGGTTTCAGCTCATGCAGGTTATCTGTTGACTGATCCTGGCCGATTCCATATCCGGTGCTATTTTGTTTTCCTCGCTCACAGGATAGCATATGAACAGTGATCAGTAAAATAATGGCGATTATTATTCTCATTTTCAAAGCATGTTTATCTCAACCTCTGACTTTGGCAGTCACAAGATGGATGTTAACTTTTAATTTACCAAATATTCCATTATTGCAGTTTAGGTTGAACTGATGAATATTATACTTCTCATAACCTGTTAATTATGTTTAAGACTCAATATACGGTACCCGGTATTATTTTTCTCCCCCTCTGGCGCAAGTCTTCCAGCCAGGGCATTGTGTGAAAGCGTGACTTAGGTCAACATTGAAATATTTTGATTGCGTCAAATAAAAATTAATTTAATTATGTTTGATATTATCCCAGCAACTTAAAACGATTAATTATGGCACAAGTGACCCCACCCATAGGCTTCTGCAAACACTTGCGCCAGAGGGTATAGGGTGTGAATCTTAAAATGTTGGACACTATTTAATAATAATTTGCTGATATAGTTCTTTAAATGGCCTGATCCTCCCCTCGTTTTCTAAAATTTCAGCCTGATGCATGCCCAGTACCAGCCTGGCCTTGCCCAGGTGTTTTTCTATCAATCTCTTCCACCAGATATCCTGGTGCGGGTTCATATTTAATTCATCAAACAGGTTCAGTGCGGCGCCATTAAACAGTAAGGCTTTTTCAAGTTGTTCCATTCCTGCCAATGACATGGCCATTCCCTGAATTTCATAGGCAACCTGGTAAAGATTATTCAATTCCAGGGCAGAAAGCAGTGCAACTTGATATCTGTCATATGCCAGGGAATAACTTTCCTGCAATAGTGCACAATCACCATATAAATGACGGTTTTTAAACAATTCCCATTTTAGGTTCAATTGATTTGCTTCCTCTATATTTTTTTTAACAACAGGCTCAGCCAATTCAGGATGAGACTGTGTGATATATCCGTAACTGATATATCCTCTTGTACTTAATTGCAGAAAGCGGTCACCAAGATATTTAGCCAGTTTTTCGCTTTGGTCAAGAGCCTTTTTGCCTTTTATGAAATCATCTATATCCAGGTAGAGCTGTCCTAATGTCAGATATGCCAAAGCCAGTTCCGCCGGTTTATTTGATTTTTTCAGTATTTTGATACTTTCTTCAACACATTTTATGCTGTCAGTATCAGCAAAAAAATTAAAAGATAGCTTGCCATAACTTGCCAATGCTCTTGCACGAATCAGATCAGGATTACGATATTTCTCCAGGTTTTCAAACAGATTTTCGATTACAGTATGTATTCTGTAAGGGAATACAAACCAGAACCATCCCAGATATCCAGCCAATTCAATATTTTTTGCCGGATCATTTTTGGTCCATTCCAGTACATTGTTCAGGTTTACATGCTCATTTTTAAGGTTATTCATCCATTTTTCACTATCTGATAATTGTTCATGATAAGCCTGTGAGGATAAATTCAACATGTAACCATACAATCTTTCAACCATATGAAACCATTGTGCAACTTCATTCAATTTTTTCCTGCCAAATTGTTTTATTAATTCAAGCAAACGATACCGGCCGTTATGCATGTGAGAGATCAGTGATTTTTCGAAAAGCGATTCAAAAATATCTACAATTGTCTCTTTTTTTAAGGGAGGATCAGAACACACATTTTCCGCACTTTCAAGATCGAATGAGTCAGGGAAAACAGATAAACGGTTAAATAATATTCTTTCTTCTGCAGAAAGAAGATCATAGCTCCATTCAATGGTTTTTTCCAGGGTTTTTTGACGGGAAGCTGTATCACGATTATATGATCGCAATAATCCAGGTGTGGTTTTCAATCTTTCCAATAACAATTCCGGTTGAAGGATTCGTACTCTGGCCGCTGCCAATTCAATGGCCAGCGGAATGCCATCCAAATGACGACATATTTCAGTTATCGCTCGCCACTCATTTTCCGAAGGTCGAAATCCAGGTGTAACAATATTTGCTCGGTCGATAAAAAGTTGTATTGCTTCATAGTTTCGAATATCCGCGGCATCACTATCAATTAGACCCTTTTGCGGATAAGGGAGGGAAAGAGTCTTCAACGGCCAGGGCCGTTCTCCCTGAATATTGAGACGTTCACGGGAAGTAAGCAGGAAATGTGGACTTACAGTTCTTTTTAATAGTAGTTTGATCAATTGGGCTGACTCATCGATGATGTGTTCACAATTGTCCAAAATCATCAGTACCTTACGGGAAATTAAATATTCAAAAAGATTTTCTTCCCTTGACTTATCGGATCTTCCTTTAAGTTGTATAGTCCCCAGACAAGTATCTATCAAATTATTAAAAGAAGAAACGGACGCGAGATCAATAAACCAGATGCCGTTTGTAAATTCCTCAAACAATGATTTAGCCAGTTCAACGGCCAACCTTGTTTTTCCTATTCCGCCGGCACCTGTTAACGTACAAAGCCTTGATGATCGTATAAGATCCTTTATTTGGTTGATTTCTTTTTTCCTTCCAATAAAACTTGTCAGAGTTTCAGGTAAATTATTTGGCGGGATATTTTCTGCGAATTGTCCTTGCTTATCCTGATCAGGAAATTTTTCGGGGATTGACAAACCCTGATCAGCCATTGCATAAATTACAGTATCTGCAGATACATTTTTCAAATTATATGATCCGAGCAAGGTAAATTGAAAATCTTGTTTATTGCTGATCTTTTCATACAGATTCCGTGAGATCAGGATTGATCCGGGTACACCTACCGTTTGGATCCGCGCAGTGAGATTTACATTACTGCCAAAAATATCTCCATCTTTTTCAAAAATCTCCCCAGCATGCAATCCAATTCGTAAGGGTACGACAGGATCTTTCCTTAATTCCTTTTGAATTTCAAGTGCACAATAAATCGAGTCGATGGCATTGGTAAAAATACTGAGACTACCATCTCCATAGAACTTGATATTATTTCCGCCATATTTTTCCACACAGATTTCCAGAACCTGTTTATGCCGGGTCAGCAATACCATTGTCCCTTGTTCGTCATGCTCCATCAAGGCAGTGTATCCGGCAATGTCAGTGAACATGATAGTCGCTAATCTACGAATTTCCATGGTTGAGTGAATTCGACTGGTAAAAACTAAAGTGCACCAATATGAATTATATTTAATTTAACGATGAAAGTCAAATAATACGCTTTCGTGTCGATCCGACTTTGCATAAAATTGTAAGTAGAAGTAGAAATTATCAATTACAGAAATACTGAAATAATTATTATGTAACTGGCGTCATATTTTATTCTTTTTTTATGAGATAGCTTAAGCTGCCTTTTCTTCCGCCAAATGGAAAAGGAATGTCCGTCTTGGTATGCCTTTCTATTTTTATGAAATATCATTGTTAATTAATATTCAACAGAAGGGATAATCTGCAGGCCATGAAGGTACTGGCGTTTACGCGATATGACTTTTATTCGACTTAACATATAGGAAACAACTCATGGACTACTACAGGAACGCCGCCGCCTGCAGGATGAGCTGGGTGAGGGGTTCGGTTCGCATCCATGCTGTTGATGACAGGACCGTTCCCAAGCCATACGGTAATCAAAATTTCCTTTTGCATAAATGCCCAGGTGCCTTCCGAACCGGTCAGTAGTCCCAAGGCTCCCGGGAGCAGGAATGAAAATGGAGAAAATTATTGAAGAAATCAGTAAATATCATCCAATGAGATAATCCATAAAAGCCATGAAATCGTTAAATTTGATAAAAAGCAAAGATATGGACACGAAAGCAGCAAGAGAAACCCTGCACAAGATTATAGATCTGATTGAGGATGAAGAATTACTGAGCTTATACGTTAAATTACTGGAACGGGAGGTTAGTAAGACTGCTTTTGAGGATTTTTTTAACACAACCGAATCAGACCTGGTTACCCGTGCCAAAGCATCTTTGAAATCAATTAAACACGGCAAAACCCGGAACATAAAGGATTTTAAAAAAGATCTTGACGAGTGGAAAAAGGACCGGACTATATAGTGGAGATTACTCCCGAGGCAGAGATCTATTACCTTCAATTACTGGATTATCTTTATCGGACCCATTCAAAAGACAGTGCCGATAAAAAAGCAGACAAAATACTGGATATGGCCATGTCGCTGGATCATAATCCCTATCGTGGACGGATAGATGAAAAGCTGTCTTTTTTAGGAAAGGATCATCGATTTTTAATATATCAATATACTTCCAGAAAATCCATTAAGATCATTTACTTTATTGACGAACAAGCCAAGAAAGTTTTTGTAACCGATTTTTTTGGAAGTGAAATGGATGAAAAGAAAATACCAGACAGGAATAAATAATCCAATCGTCCAGAAAAAAGAATCCCCTACCCATCCCCAAGCTATGTTTACGTAATGTGATCTTATATAACTCCCCCCCCTCTGGCGCAAGTCTTCCAGCCAGGGCATTGTG
>JAGTVG010000122.1 GCA_018224645.1 Cyclobacteriaceae bacterium | reverse complement strand
GAGGCTGTCTCAAAAGTGTCATTTCGATCCCGCCTGTGGCGGGAAGAAAACTGAAAAAGTATATACAAGTGATAATCAAGCATTAACAGATTCCTCCATTTCAGTCGGAATGACATGTTGGACACTTTTGAGAAAGCCTCACCGGCGTGGAATAACCCTGCATCAGACAAGGTAAATGACCGGTTGTAAATTCCTTTCACCCATGAAAATCATCATATATGCTTTCAGACAGGCCTCAGAACATTAAAAAATTCCGGAAAAGAGGGAAACCCTTTAACCTGAAGAGGTGGGTACTTAAAAAGCTGAACTGGATAAATTATCCCTTTATCAGTGCCTATCGTGGTTATGGGGACAGCGAAAAAATCATTGTCAGCGGTCATGTGTTCAGGTCACTCTACTGGATCTCTGAACGGGAACGGAACAATATCATCGTCAATTCCTTACGAACACTCAAACGTTTTCTGATGAATCCCATCCCGGAAGCCAGCGTGGAACTTCAGGTGGGGAAAAATAAATATACAACCACTGCCAATTCCGCGGGATATTATTCATTTAATGTTCCGAATCCGGGTTTTCGTGCGGGATGGCATGATTACCGCGTTCGACTGATCGATCTTGATGAAGCCTACGAGGATGAGGATATCAGGGTGGTTGAAGAAATACTGATACCGCATAATACCGAATATGCCTTTATTTCTGATATTGATGATACCTTCCTGGTATCCCACAGCACAAGTCTCTTTAAAAAAGTTTATAACCTGCTGACCAAGAATGTTAAGAAGAGGAAAGCATTCGAGGGGGTCGCAAAACATTATCAGAGATTGATGAGGGGAGCTGATCCGGAAATGCCGAATCCTTTCTTCTATGTTTCCAGCAGTGAATGGAACCTTTATGATTTCATCGTGGAATTCTGCGAGATCAATGAATTGCCCAGGGGAGTCTATTTACTGCAGGATCTTAAATCCGGTTTCCGTCAGCTTCTCAAACAATCCGGCGGGGATCACCGTCATAAGGAGATCAAGATCAGAAAGATCCTGGAAATGTTTCCCAATCATAAATTTGTACTGCTTGGAGATAACGGGCAAAGGGATCCTGAAATATACCATGATATAACCAGGCAGTTTCCCGGTCAGGTGATTGCCGTGTATATCCGGGATATCAATCAGAAAAAAATTAAACGGATAAAACGGATCGGTAACGAGATGAAGGAAAACAACATTCATTTTATGTTTTTCCGTGACAGTGACGAAGCCTTTCATCATTCTGAAGATATCCTTTTCAGTCGGAAACAGACAGGCTGATCACAATTTCCTGTCCAGATGCCAACCATACCAGAATCACCGCTTCCCGGGAATTTGTCTTCGCATAAACGGGGAAAAATTTCCCCGCCGATATTGACCGGAATCCATATTTTCCCGGAGTAAAGGAATAATTACTCTGGTATGATTATGGCAAATATGAATGGGTAATCATTGAACCATGGTGCAGAATCAGGAAATAATGAAAAACCTGGTCTGAGCGGGAAAAATCTCACGGACCCGTAGAACGGGATGAGCGGAATGACCCTCAGGCCATGGTGATGAAAGGACAGGTAGTCACAGGATCCTGCAGCCTGCAACCTCAGATTATCATAACCAAACGTTGAGATAGTGAATCATAAATTTTTAAGCATTTTAAAAAGAATCTCCAAAATATTGCTCTGGATCATCGGATCGGTTATCGGCCTCCTGATCATTGTTTTATTACTTTTAAATATACCTTCCGTTCAGAATATGATCGTGGATAAAGTTGGCACTGAACTGAGCAGGATGACAGGAACAGAGATCAGTGTGGAAAGGGTGGGGATATTTCTGCCAACAGTTGCACTGCATGGTATTTATATTGAAGGATCAGATGGGGATACTTTGGCTTATGTAGGTGAAATGAAGATAACGGCCAATCTTGCACCCTTATTGAACCGGACCATTTCACTGGAAAATATCCGGATTGCAGATGCTGAAGCGAATATTTCCCGTCCTGACAGTTCTGAAAATTACAATTTCCAGTTTATTCTCGACTCCCTTTCCTCCGGAAGCACGACTCAACAATCGCAGAGCCCCTGGAATTTTACAATAGATGAGGTATCCCTGGAAAATATCCATTTTGTTTATCATGATTATTTTATGAACCAGTTCGGGGATGTTACGATCGGCGGCTTTGACCTCGACATGGATACATTTGACCTGAATGAACTGGATTTTTATGCCGGGGAATTGAGATTGGACAACAGCCGGATCCTGTACAGCCAGTCCGGTTCCGGCAATTCTTCTGCCGCAGATACAGCCGCTGATACAACCACACAGACCGGCAATGAGGCTGGCCTGGACCTTAAAGTGGCTGACCTGGTGCTTTCCGGAAATTCGATCGTCTTTATGGATTCCACCACCCGCGATCTTATCGAATTGGACATTGGTAATTTTAATATCCGGGAAGGCGCAATGCACATGAAGGAACAATCGATTGTGGTATCCAGCATCGCTCTGAATGAAAGCCGGCTGGCATACCTGAAAGATTCTTCAGCTGCCATAGCCGTTGATCAGGAAAACCCGCAGAACCGGGAACCTGCGGGGCCTGTTGCTTCTTCAGGCGGTGCGGCGGCGGGGTCCCCGGTCCAGCCACAGGGATCCTCTGACTCACCGGGAGCATCATCCGCCTGGAGTTTCAGGCTGGATGACCTGGAATTTGAAAATAACAGCATAAGCTATCATGATGAACGGTATCCCCGGAAAGAACAGGAAATGGACATGAATCATCTTGAAGTTGAACTGGTAAATACTTTAATAGGGAACATCAGATTCGATTCCTCCCTGCAGGCCGATATTCATCAGATTGTCGTCAGGGAAAAAAATGGCATCTCCATAGAAGATCTGAAAGGGTCGGTCTATTATTCGGTCAATGAGGTCAGGGTGGATGATTTTCATATCGAAACATCCAATTCGTTTATTGACGCAGGGAAAATTATCCTGAAGGATTATCAGGATATAAATTCGATGAATGCTGAAGCTGAATTGAAGGGATCATTGTTTACCGGTGATATAACCTATGTGCTTCCCTCCTTAGAGGAATTTATTGCTGAACCAAAAATAATTGATTTGAAAACCTCCCTGGTCATGGAAGATCAGCGGGTTACCCTCGAAAACCTGGATCTGTCGGCGGAAGGTATTGCACTTTCGGCGAAAGGCACCTTTTCCGGGCTGGAGGATCTGGATGGGATGAATATGGAAGATGTACAGGTAAGGCTAGAAACGTCCCGTGGAGGTTTGGAATCCGTTGTTCCTTCCAGGTTCCTGCCTGACAGCCTCACATTGCCTGATCAACTTTCCCTTGATCTGGCAGTGGAGGGTTCGATGGATGATTTTTCTGCGGATGTGAATTTCAGCTCAAACCTGGGCGCATTTGCTGTACATATCAATCAGGATAGCCTGCCTTCAGGCGGATTCAGGATGGATTCCAGGATTGGCCTAAAAAAAGTCCAGTTGGGCAGGATCTTGAATGATCCCCGGCTGGGCATTGCCGATGCGGATATTTCCTTATCCGGAAACGGTATGGAACTGATGAAAGCGGCCTATCAACTGAGGGGAACCATAAATCGTTTTGATTATTCAGGATATGCCTATGAAGATATTATGATGGAAGCTTCCTATGACGATCCGGATCTGAAGATCAATATTTCTGCAGATCAGCCTGCGATAGCTTTTCAGCTGGAAGGAAATGCCGTATTGCGGGATAGTTTTCCATCGGTAGCCATTCATCTGAACCTTGAAAAAGCGGATTTTGATTCACTGAATCTATTCAATCAACAGCTGGTGGCAAGGGCCGTGATCGATGCCGATCTGGATTCAATTCAGACCGGCAGGTTGAATGGATCTGTAGGTATCCGGAATGTGGCATTCCTGAAAAACGGTGAGGTTTATGAAATTGATTCCCTGATGGTCGTCTCCATTGATCAGGAGGATAATTCAGAACTTACCATCCATTCCGACCTTCTTACGCTGCAGCTGCAGGGAAATGTTCCCATCATGAAAATACCCACTGTTGTAACCGGGCTCATGGGAGAGATTATGACCCCTGCTGAAGACAGTATAAAAAGTGACTCGGCCTATCATTTGAATTTCAATCTCGAATTGCACAGGAATGAATTACTCTCCAAATTATTTATTCCGCAGCTCAAACGCCTGGACATCGATAAATTTGAAGGTGAACTTGATGAATCGGAAGACCTGATAAAACTTGACATCGAGGTCCCGGTAATTGAATATGGTTCATTTACCATAAATTCATTTACAGCCAAAGTTGATACGAAATCCGACAGGATCAACGGATACTTAAACATTGACGAATTAAGAGGCGGTGATATTGCGGTATCGGATATTCTATTGAATGCATCAGCAGGTGAAGACCGATTAATGGTGAACTTTGAAATTCCTAAGGCGGATTCTGCCTTTTTAAAAGTGGTTTCAGAAGTTTTCCGGCAGGAAGGTATCCTTGCTGTCCATATTCTGGAAGACAGCCTGATCCTGAATGGCAACCACTGGCAGGTTAATCCGGAAAACCGGTTGTTACTGGGTAATAATTTCCATGCTGAGAATTTTGAATTAACACATAATGATCAGCGGATAAGGATCAGCCAGAAGCAGGGCAGCAGTAATGATTCTGTAACCGTCATTGATATCAATGATTTTAACCTGGCCGCATTCGGGCACATCTTTGATACGGAAAAACCGTTTTTCGATGGGATATTGAATACAGACCTTACACTAGGCCCCCGGAAAACCTATCCTTCCGGAAATATTGGAATAGATTCCCTCGCCTATCAGGATATTCCATTAGGAAATATAACGGCAAACATCGAAAATATTGAATCGGGAATGGGGCTGGACTTTATTTTGTCAGGCGAAAGCGGTTCCTTGTCAATACAGGGTGCTTATTTGCCGGAAGATAACAACAGGCTTGATCTGAATGCCGATTTTCAGGATTTCAGCCTGCAATCCCTGAAGCCGGTCACGGATCCATTATCCGAAACATTTGAAGGAGAACTGGACGGGCAATTATCCATAACCGGAACTACGTCATCCCCCGGAATAAGCGGTGATCTGAATCTGAATAATCTGCGGATTTTCCCGGAAATACTAAATACATGGATATACATCGATGATGAGACGATTCATTTTGACCAGGATGAGATCAGTTTTAACAATTTCACAATCCAGGATGCCGATAAACAGGAAGCCACGCTGGATGGAACGGTGAATACCGGAAATTTCAAAAAAGTGGAACTTGACCTTTCCTTCGAAGCCAATGATTTCCTGGCCTTTAATTCTGAGGAGGCCTCCGGGGAAAATATTTTTTATGGAAAGATCATCATTGACAGTGATATTCAGTTGAGCGGATCACCGGCACAGCTGGAGATTACGGGCGGTCTGGTATTGAATGAGAAAAGTGACTTGAATGTGATCATTCCCGGTGCTAACGATGCCGTCATTCAGCGGGATAAGATCGTGAACTTTATCGATCTGGACCAGGGACTGCAGGAAGACCGTTTTCAGATGGCGATCAAGGAACAGGCTGAGGATTCCATCGTGCAGTCTATCGAGGGTATAGAGATTAATTTGAATATCGATATCGAGGAAAACAGCCGCTTGAAGTTCATCATTGACGAGCAGACCAACGAATACCTGGCCGTGCAGGGGCAGGGGGATCTCTCATTCCAGCTTCAGCCAAACGGGGGGATGAATATGTCAGGGAGGTATGATATAAATGAGGGAGTTTATTTTCTTAATTTTCAGGGACTTGTCAAGCGGGAATTCAACATCCAGCCTGAAAGTTATATCGAGTGGACCGGCCAGCCTACGGATGCATACCTGAATATTGTCGCTCAATACAGCCTTGAAACCCAGCCTCCGGTAACCGATATCACGGACCGGATCCCCTTCAATGTGGTCATCAATATAAAGGGTGAGATCATGTCACCCGATCTTTCTTTCAGCATTTCGATGCCTGAACAGACCATGCAGCAGTATCAGCAGGTGGCCGCATACATCAATGATATAAACGGCGCCGAATCAGAACTGAACAAACAGGTGATGTCACTTGTGTTATTTAAAAATTTTATGACCGGACAGGATGCCGGGTCTTCCGGGCTGGGCCTGACAAGTACGGCGAGGGCGAGCATCAGTAAATTCCTGACACAGCAACTCAACAGGCTTTCAACAGGAATTGAAGGATTCAATGTCAGTTTTAACCTTGAATCCTATGAAACCCAATCGGAAGCGGAAGGCACTCAGGGAGTAACCAATCTGGAAGTGGGTTTATCACAATCCCTCTTCAGCGACCGGTTAACGGTGAAGGTCTCCGGGGATGTATATCTTGAAGATAACAGGCAACAGTCGAATGAATTCCTGAATTATATGGATGATGTTGCCCTTGAATATCAACTGACTGAGGACGGTAATTTTCACCTGGTGGGATTCCGGGAAAATGAATATGACGGAATTTCACAGGGAGAAATAATCCGGACCGGTGTGGGGATCATATTCAGCAATGATTATAATGATATCCGGGAATTATTCAAAAAGAAAAAAAACAAATAACCGGCGGGTATCAATGAGATTTACTTTCATACATATATTATTTATTTTTTCGGGTATGCTCACCTTCGGTTGTGCAGGAACCAAACGGCTTCCGGAGGGAAAGAGTTTATATACCGGGGCCGAGGTCGAATTTCAGGATAAAGCGGTAAGGGACCGCAAGAAGGTGCAAAAATCCCTTGAAAAACTACTGGCTCCTGAGCCGAATGCAGCCATCTTCGGCATGAGGCCAAAATTATGGTTACATAATAAGATCGGAGAGCTGGATAAAAAAAAAGGTTTTAAACACTGGTTGAAAACCAGGCTGGGTGAACCTCCTGTCTTTTATGAAGATGTACGGGTGGAACAGGTAAACGAACAACTGGAATACAGGTTGGTGAACCATGGATTTTTCGATGCAAGGGTATCGCCGGAAATCATCGATAAAAAACGTGAGACTTCGGTCATTTACAAGGTAACACCCGGAAAGCCCTACCTTATCCGGGAAATTCATTATCCAGACAGCAACAATATCCTGAACAGGATAATAGCCGCTCAAAAACCTGCAGGTGTGATCAAACCGGGTAACCGGTTTGACGTGGAAATGATGGCCAGAGAACGTAAGCGGGTCGAGGAAGTTGCGCGCGACAGCGGATATTATTATTTCAATGGAACACACCTCATTTTCGATGCAGACAGTACGGTCGGCGATCATGAGGTCGATTTGTTTTTAAGAAGGAAGGAGAATATTCCTCCAAAGGCTTTTCAACGTTTTAAGATCAGCGAGATAAGGATCTTTCCCGGTTATTCATCCGATACCACTAAGCTGGGAGACCCGGTGAAAATCGACAGCATGCTGTATTTTATCGATCCGGATGAAATAAGGCCAAGACCCGTGGCCAATGCCATAAAGATGGGTGTGGGGGATTTTTATTCAGCTGAGGATGAAGACATTACATTCAGCCGGCTGGCCGGATTAGGAATTTTCAGGTATGTCAATTTAAACTTTGAGGAGGATACGGTAAACCGATTATTGCGTGCCAGGATCAATCTGGCGCCATATAAAAAGAAATCGGTCAGGCTGCAGCTCAATGCAGTTTCCAAATCGAATAATTTTGTGGGCCCTTTTCTCACGCTTACCTTCCTGAACCGTAATTTCCTGGGGGGAGGGGAGGAATTTGAGATTTCACTCAATACAGGATTCGAGGCCCAGATCAATTCCAGCCAGCCGGGAATTTTTAATGCCTGGGAAGTCGGTCTCAATACGGCGCTGACTGTCCCCCGGCTGATCATACCATTTCATTTTAATGAATCGGACAGCAAATATGATTTTGAGACAAAATTCCAGGTGGGCGGCCGGTCGCAGCGGCGTGTAGGATATTTCGACCTGATATCTCTTGACCTAAGCACAGGATATCTCTGGAATAAAAAAGTGATCCACCGGCATCATCTGTTCCCGGTGAACATCAATTTTTTTAAGCTGGGTCAAACATCCCAGGAATTCCGTGACCTGCTGGAAGCCAATCCATTCATGCAGAGTGCCTACCAGGATCAGTTTATCCTGGGCGGAAGATATTCCTATTTTTATAATTCCAAGGCCATTGAAGGTCAGTTGGAGAATAACAACAATTTCTATTTTAACGCCAATTTCAATACTTCGGGAAATGTGGTAAATCTTCTGCAGCAGGCGATTACAAAAAGTCCAGAAAACGGGGAAGAAAATACATATAATTTATTGGGTGCTCCCTATGCACAGTTTACCAAGTTTGATTTTGATTTCAGGTATTATTACCGGATAGATGCCAAACACCGGCTGGCCGCGAGGTTGATTGCCGGAATAGGCTATCCCTATGGGAATTCAATAGAAATGCCCTATACCCATCAGTTTGCCGTGGGCGGATCCAGCAGTATCAGGGCTTTCCGCCCCAGATCTGTCGGACCGGGGGAGTATATTCTGCCGGATTCGCTGATGGAAAGCAACGCCTTTATAGATCAGACTGCCGACATCAAGCTGGAAATGAATTTTGAATACCGGTTCGATCTTTTTGGGAATTTTAAAGGAGCTGTTTTTGTCGATGCCGGTAATATCTGGAGCCTCAATGTGGAGGAAACCCGTCCGGGTGGTGATTTTCAGTTCAACCGGTTCTGGAAACAGATCGCCATTGGTACGGGTATCGGCATCCGGTATGATGTTGACTTCCTGATCGTCCGGCTGGATGTGGGGACTCCGGTCAGGATCCCGTATGGTCCCGAAAGTGATCGCTGGGTGATCGGCGATGTTGCCATCGATCAGAAAAGCTGGCGCAAGCAGAACATGATATTCAACATTGCCATCGGTTATCCGTTCTAGAGCTGACATCTTCTTAAAAGATGTCATCTCTCTTCTTTTGTTTTTATTTAAAAAGCCAATTATCTTTGCCGTCCCTGAAGGTTCGCCTGAGGGAGGCGGAATACCGGGAAAAAGACTGGTTTTCGCAAAAGCGCACGTGGCGGAACTGGTAGACGCGCCAGGTTGAGGGCCTGGTGGGAGTTAAATCCCGTGGAAGTTCGATTCTTCTCGTGCGCACCAATTCAATGATTGATTGATTGAATGATTGATTGTTTGAATGTTTGAATGATTCGGGAGCCTGTCTTTGACCCATTCATTTAACTTCGTGTCAAGTCATGATCAAATTTCAGAAGATAACAACGAGTGATTGAATGATTTTTTAATTTCGTCTTGTCTTAACCCCGATTATTCATAATTTTTTTTAAAATGGAATACCAATTGTATGTAACTTAATTATATTCAATAAAATACGTGATGCCCCGATAAAATCGGAACGGCCTTCCGGGCGCCTGCCTGCATCCCTTTCATATAGCTTCAGCGGAGCAAAGCCGTCCTTTAGGCAGGCCTGCCTAAAGGGCAGGCAGGAAAAATTTATGAATTTATCAGGTTAAATCCCGGACTTCCATATCCATTTCTGAATCATTCCCATTCCTCCGGATCTTCTAACCTGATGGGTACATCCATATGTTCAATCAGGATCTCGAAACGGCGTTGCTCGTCCATTCTGAATTGATCCTGATCGCGGTAGAGTTCCTCTGTGACCGACCGCGAAAGCTCCTGGTTACGTGAAGCAGCATAGTCCTTAAAAACGATGGTATACCGAAAATCCCATCTTGCTGATTCCGGTCCATGATTGATCGGGTATGCCACTTCCATATCCAGTATCTCACCCCGTTTTTTCAGCTCCACAAGGATCGGGTAATGATTTTTTTTGTACAACTCCAGGAATTCATCGAAAAAACCCCATTTTACTTTATAATAATATTCAACCGTATAAGGTTGCTGGGCTTTGAGAGAACAGGAAAGAATTAAAAAAAAAGCGATCAGGGTTATTTTTTTCATCGTTACGCAGATTTTATGATAATGTTTGATATTTGTGGTTGTATAAATATAAAAATCAGGATTAATTTTTCCAACTGGATAAATCCGGATTGCCTGCATGAATCTTCAAATAGTGAATATAATAGAATTATAACTGCTGGTGACAATCCCATCAGGGGAGGTGCAGAATTTTTGATGAAAGCCCCGGAATGACAATTCCGACACTATGGATATCCCCGAGTCATACTTCAGGGTGATGACATGAGATTAACCTGCGGTTCATTCCAGGCTGAGCAAATCGACGATCTTATGATATATCTGATTATTTTGATAAATACCTGCAAATTTTTCTGCCCCTGGTCCGGAGGCAAAAACCGGGAGCAGCGTGGAGGTATGCCCGCCCGTTGAAAAGGTAGGCATGATCTCGTCATAGTTTGCCCCCATTCCCGAACCTGAATTTGCAGAGAGTGCCAATCCACCTGTTTCATGATCGGCAGTCACGATCACGAGAGTTCCCGGATTTTTTTCAGCAAAATCCATCACTTTTCCGATGGTACGGTCAAAATCGAGCATTTCGGTGATGAGGTATTCCCCGTTATTTTCATGCCCCGCCCAGTCGATCTGGGATCCTTCCACCATCAGGAAAAAGGGCTGCTGCTTGCCGGATAAATAATTCAAGGTCTTTTCCGTAGCCTGGCTAAGAAATTCTCCCCTTCCCTGGTAAACAGGAGGCAACCCATCCGGTGCTGCCAGAATGCCATATTTCTTGCCCGAATCCATCGCGGGCAATTCCTCAAGTGAATAATAAATGTTGAAATTACGGTCCTTCAACCGCTGAATCATATCCTCTCCATCCTCCCGGTTTTCAAAAAATTTCCGTCCCCCACCCATGAATACATCGACCTCCGATTCGGTAAGCTGCGTGGCGATCAGTTCATTCATGTTCCTGGAGGCGGCATGGGCATAAAAGGAAGCCGGGGTCGCATGGGTAATGGACGATGTTGCCACTACCCCTGTCTGATACCCCGACCGGGATACATATTCAATGATATTCGTGATGGATTGTTTGGCCGTATCAACCCCTATGGCACCATTATATGTAAGTTCGCCGCATGCAAAAGCAGTACCGCTGGCTGCGGAATCCGTAATTTTAGCATCGGCCGAGGAAGAATTGATCAACCCGATATATTCAAACCGCTGGAAATTGCTGGGGCCATCTTTTTTGAAATACACGGTTGTTGATACCTGGGCCAGTCCCATACCGTCACCGATCAGCAGGATGACATTGACCGGCCTGGGTACTTCCCGGGTAATTGCCTCTTCTGTAGAAGTCTTTTTTTTACATGAGATGAAAACAAATGGAATGATCAGGAACAGGGATACCGTTGTGTGCAGGAATTTTTTCATGGATAAAAAATATAAGTTTAAAAATTTAGCATCAAATTAATCAATCTATGGGAAATAGAGTTCAAAATAAAATTAATTTCATATTACCTTATAAGGTTATGACAGTAACTGAAAAACACCTGCGATACCTGGTAATCCTGGTTCCCAGATAAAATCAGGTTCTTTTTTCAGGAAACTTTTAATCCCGGGGTATTAATGCTGCCGGTAATCCCTGAAATATTTCCCTGCAGCCCTTTT